>NZ_JARAVO010000009.1:0-67923 GCF_033792805.1 Streptomyces sp. PA03-1a | reverse complement strand
GGCGGAGGGGGTCGGCGTCGCGGTGGTCGCCGGTGCCGACGGGGCGGCGGGGGGCGCGGTCGTACGGGCGTTGCCGCGGCTGGCGGGTGCGGAGGTGTCCCGGTCGGCGGGGATGGCGCCGACGTCCTGGGGGCTCGCGGTGTTCGGCAGCCCGGCGGCCTGGACCTGGCCGGGAGCGTCGTCGTGGTACGAGAACCCGCCGGAGCCGTCCGGCGAGGGCAGCAGCCCGCTGGAGACGCCGATCGCACCCACGGCCAGCGCGGCGGACGAGGCCAGCAGCCCGGTGCGCACCGGGTTCTGCTTGCGCCGCCGGGCCCTGCTGCTCTGCCCGCGGTGGCGCGGCGCCTCCTCCGAGAACGGCGCCGGCTCAAAGGCTTTACGGCTGTGGCGGCCCATCCGGTGCAGTCCTTTATGTCGACGGTGTTCACCCGAACGGGTGAGTCCTGTTGCGGCGCGACTGTACCGAAAGACAGGCGGGGCAGGTGTGAACCCTGGGCAACTGAGGGGTTAGCGTGCTTTCATGAACGACGCTGTCCGACTCACCGCCTGGGTGCGGGGCCGAGTACACCAAGTGGGTTTCCGCTGGTGGACGCGCGTGAACGCACTGGAGATCGGCGGACTCGACGGGTATGTGAGCAATCTCTCGGACGGCCGCGTGCAGATCGTGGCCGAAGGTGAGCGGTCGCGCTGCGACGGTCTGCTCGACTGGCTGCGGACCGGCGACACGCCCGGACGCGTCGACGGCGTCACCGAAATCTGGGGCGAGCCGCGCGGCGGTTACGACGGCTTCGCGATCCGCTGACCCACCGACCCGCACACCGCCCCGTCCTCGCAGGTGAGGGGTGAGGTGACAGATCAACGGCAATCTCACGTGGCAAGAGCGACAAGGAGGTTGCCATTTCGCGCACCGCGTGCGAGGCTGCCGACATCGAGGACGCGGTGATCTTCGGGGAGCGGTCGACGGCCCTGTCCTCCACGCCACGCGGGACGCCCGCGGCGCCCTCTCGCGCCGTGTTTTCTTAGGCGCACCCGACGCCCGGGCTGTGATCGTGTTGACCGTCTAACTATTTGGTGAGACGCTGGAAGCCCCGCGCACCGCAGCTGTAGGCATGGCAAAGGGCAGCTTCGGCGCACACGGCGCGGGTGCCTATAACCCCTCACTCACGACCCACACCGCTCCCCGGTCGGTCACTCAGCGTGGAGGACCATCCATCATGGCAAAGGCGCTTCTCGGTTACGTCGGCGGCCCCGACCCTCGACTCCTCGCCGAGATGCGAAGGCTGCAGCAGCGTGTCCAGGACCTGGAAACCGAGCTCGTACGGATCCAGGCCGAGAACGATGCGCTGGCCGCTGCCTCGCACGAGCTCGTCGACGTACCTCACGCGGAGCCGGTTCTCGCCTGACCCGGCCTTTCGGCCGGTCAGGGGAAACGACTCCGTTTGGGAATGTGCAAGGGACGCCCCGGCGTCCCTTCGTCGTTTGCCGCCCCGTTAGCCCTCCCATGATCTCCGCCCTTGCATTGCATGTGCCCCCCGCATTCCTCGGTGAAACCGGGAGCGGGAGGTAGAGTCCAGCGGCGTGCACCTCAAGAGCCTGACCCTGCGCGGGTTCAAGTCATTCGCCTCGGCGACGACCCTGCGATTCGAACCCGGAATCACCTGTGTCGTCGGCCCGAACGGTTCCGGCAAGTCCAACGTCGTGGACGCGCTGTCCTGGGTCATGGGCGAACAGGGCGCCAAGTCGCTGCGCGGCGGCAAGATGGAGGACGTCATCTTCGCCGGCACGACGGGACGGCCGCCGCTCGGCCGGGCCGAGGTGTCGCTCACGATCGACAACAGCGACGGTGCCCTCCCGATCGATTACGCCGAGGTCACCATCACGCGGATCATGTTCCGCAACGGCGGCAGCGAATACCAGATCAACGGTGACACCTGCCGGTTGCTGGACATCCAGGAACTGCTCTCCGACTCCGGTATCGGCCGCGAAATGCACGTCATCGTCGGCCAGGGGCAACTGGATTCGGTGCTGCACGCCGATCCGATGGGCCGCCGCGCCTTCATCGAGGAGGCGGCCGGGGTCCTCAAGCACCGCAAGCGCAAGGAAAAGGCGCTGCGCAAGCTGGACGCCATGCAGGCGAACCTGGCCCGCGTCCAGGACCTGACCGGTGAGCTGCGCCGTCAGCTCAAACCGCTGGGCCGGCAGGCACAAGTCGCCCGCCGGGCGGTGGTCATCCAGGCCGACCTGCGCGACGCCCGGCTGCGACTGCTCGCCGATGACCTGGTCACCCTGCGGAAGGCGTTGCACGCCGAGGTCGCCGACGAGGCCGCGCTCAAGGAGCGCCGCGACGCCGTCGAGGCGGAGCTGGCGGCCGCGGTACAACGCGAGGCGCGGCTGGAGGAGCAGGTCAGGGCCCTCGCGCCGCGGCTCGCCGACGCCCGGGCCACTTGGTACGGGCTGTCGCAACTGGCCGAGCGGGTGCGCGGCACCATCGGCCTGGCCGAGCAGCGCGTACGTCATGCCACCGCGCAGCCCGCCGAGGAGCGGCGCGGCCGCGATCCGGAGGACATGGAGCGCGAGGCCGCCCGCATCCGCGAACAGGAGGCGGAACTCACCGACGCCCTGGAGGCCGCCCAGCGCGCCCTGGACGACACGGTCGACCACCGGGCCGAGCTGGAACGCCGCCTCGCGGACGAGGACAAGGCGCTCAAGGCCGCCGCCCGCGCCATCGCCGACCGTCGCGAGGGTCTGGCCCGCCTGCAGGGTCAGGTCAACGCCGCCCGCTCCAAGGCCGGATCCGCCGAAGCCGAGATCGGCCGGCTGACCGCCGCCCGCGACGAGGCGCGCGAGCGTGCCGAGTCCGCGCAGGAGGAGTACGAGGAACTCCGCGCCCGGGTCGAGGACCTGGACGCCGACGACTCCGAGCTCGACGAGCGCCTCGAAGCGGCCAAGGACGAGCAGGCCGGCGCCGACGAGGCCCACTCCGCCGCCCGCGAGGCCGCCACCACCGCCGAACGCCGGCGGGCCGCCCTCGCCGCGCGCCACGACGCACTCGCCCTCGGCCTGCGCCGCAAGGACGGCACCGGTGCCCTGCTCGCCGCGGGCGACCGCCTGGCCGGGCTGCTCGGCCCCGCCGCCGAACTCCTCACCGTCGCCCCGGGCCACGAGGTGCCGGTCGCGGCCGCGCTGGGCGCCGCCGCCGACGCCGTCGCCGTCTCGGGCCCGTCCGCCGCCGCCGAGGCGCTGCGGCTGCTGCGCAAGGACGACGCGGGACGCGCGACGCTGCTCCTCGCCGGTGACGCCGCCCCGCAGGAGACCGCCGCGGTGCCCCCGGGCGCGCGTGCGGCGGCCTCGCTCGTCGGCGGCCCCGACGAACTGCTCCCGGCCGTGCGCCGTCTGCTGCGGGACTACGTCGTCGTGGAGAGCCTCGCCGACGCCGAGTCACTGGTCGCCGCCCACCCGCGGTTGACCGCGGTGACCGCCGAAGGCGATGTCCTCGGCGCCCACTTCGCCCACGGCGGCTCTGCCGGTGCCCCCAGCCTGCTGGAGGTGCAGGCCGCCGTCGACGAGGCCGCCGCGGAGCTGGAGGCACTGGCCGGGCGCTGCGAGGCGCTCGCGCACGAGCAGGCCGCGGCCAAGGAACGCCGGTCGGCTGCCGCCCGGGTGGTCGACGAGCTGACGCAGCGTCGGCGGGCCGCGGAGAAGGAGAAGTCGGCTGTGGCGCAGCAGCTGGGCCGGCTGGGCGGCCAGGCACGCGCCGCGGCGGGGGAGGCGGAACGTTCTGCCGCCGCCGTGGGCCGCGCCGAGGAGTCCCTGGCGGCCGCCATAGAGGAGTTCGAGGAGCTCTCCTTCCGGCTGAGCGAGGCGGAGGCCGCCCCTGCCGAGGAGGAGCCGGACACCTCCGTGCGGGACCGGCTGGCCGCCGACGGCGCCAACGCCCGGCAGACCGAGATGGAGGCGCGGCTCCAGGTACGTACCCACGAGGAGCGGGTCAAGGGCCTGGCCGGCCGCGCCGACGGCCTGGACCGCGCCGCCCGCGCCGAGCGCGAGGCCAGGCAGCGGGCCGCCCGGCGCAAGGCACGTCTGGAGTACGAGGCGCAGGTCGCCTCGGCGGTGCTGAAGGGCGCGCACGGCCTGCTGGCCTGCGTCCAGGTCTCGCTGGGGCGCGCGGACGAGGAACGCGGCGCGGCCGAGCGCGCCAAGGCCGAGCGCGAGGCGGAGCTGGACACCGCGCGCCGCCAGGGCCGCGAGCTGAAGTCCGAACGGGACCGGCTGACCGACTCCGTCCACAAGGGCGAGGTGCTGGGCGCCGAGAAGCGGATGCGGGTCGAGCAGCTGGAGGGCAAGGCCCTGGAGGAGTACGGCGTCGAGCCCGAGGGCCTGGTCGCGGAGTACGGGCCGGACCAGCTCGTGCCGCCGTCCCCGCCCGCCGAGGGCGAGGTGCTGCCGGAGGACCCGGAGCACCCGCGCAACGCGCCGCGCCCGTACCACCGGGGCGAGCAGGAGAAGCGGCTGAAGGCGGCGGAGAGGGCGTACCAGCAGCTGGGCAAGGTCAACCCGCTGGCGCTGGAGGAGTTCGCGGCGCTGGAGGAGCGGCACAAGTTCCTCTCGGAACAGCTGGAGGACCTGAGGAAGACCCGGGCCGACCTGCTCCAGGTGGTGAAGGAGGTGGACGAGCGGGTCGAGCAGGTCTTCACCTCCGCGTACCACGACACGGCGCGCGAGTTCGAGGGCGTGTTCTCCCGGCTCTTCCCCGGCGGCGAGGGCCGGCTGATCCTCACCGACCCCGAGAACATGCTCACCACCGGTGTGGAGGTGGAGGCCCGGCCGCCGGGCAAGAAGGTCAAGCGGCTGTCGCTGCTGTCGGGCGGCGAGCGCTCGCTGACCGCCGTGGCGCTGCTGGTGTCGATCTTCAAGGCCCGGCCGAGCCCGTTCTACGTGATGGACGAGGTCGAGGCCGCGCTGGACGACACCAACCTGCAGCGCCTCATCCGCATCATGCGTGAGCTGCAGGAGAGCTCGCAGCTGATCGTCATCACCCACCAGAAGCGGACCATGGAGGTCGCCGACGCACTGTACGGCGTGTCCATGCAGGGCGACGGCGTGTCGAAGGTCATCAGTCAGCGCCTCAAGGACTGACTTCACGTTGTGAACGAATGCAGGGGATCCCTGGGGGGTCCTCTGCTCTGTTGCGTCAAAATAGGCGGGTTTGACTTTGAAGATTGTAGGAATAAGGTCTGCAATGTTGTTTTAGCGTTCGAGTGATGGTGACTTGGGGAGTCCCGGCACTCGTTGCTCCTGCCCCCCACCTGAGGGCTCAATGCAGAGTCCGGGAGATTCACCAGTGACCACCACCGCACCGAAGTCCCAGGCGGCCGGCCGCTCCGGCGGCCATGCCGACCACCTCGGGCACGTCATCTTCATCACCGCGGCCGCCGCCATGGGCGGCTTCCTCTTCGGCTACGACAGCTCCGTCATCAACGGCGCCGTCGAGGGCATCCGCGGGAAGTACGACATCGGCTCGGCCGCGCTCGCCCAGGTCGTCGCCATCGCGCTGATCGGCTGTGCGATCGGCGCCGCCACCGCGGGCCGCGTCGCCGACCGCATCGGGCGCATCCGCGTCATGCGGATCGCCGCCGCGCTCTTCACGGTCAGCGCCGTGGGCTCCGCCCTTCCCTTCAGCCTCTGGGACCTGGCGCTGTGGCGCGTGGTCGGCGGCTTCGCCATCGGCATGGCGTCGGTGATCGGCCCCGCCTACATCGCCGAGGTCGCGCCCGCCGCGTACCGCGGCCGGCTCGGCTCCTTCCAGCAGGCCGCGATCGTGATCGGCATCGCCGTCTCCCAGCTCGTCAACTGGGGCCTGCTCCAGGCCGCCGACGGCGACCAGCGCGGCGACCTGCTGGGCGTCGAGGCGTGGCAGGTCATGCTCGGCGTGATGGTCGTGCCCGCCGTCCTGTACGGCCTGCTGTCCTTCGCGATCCCCGAGTCGCCCCGCTTCCTGATCTCCGCCGGCCGGACCGCCGACGCCGAGAAGGTGCTGCGCGACGTCGAGGGCGAGCACACCGACACGGCCGCACGGGTCGCCGAGATCCGCGAGCACATGCGCAGCGAGCACCGCTCCCGCTTCAAGGACCTGCTCGGCGGGCGCTTCGGCTTCGCCCCGATCGTGTGGGTCGGCATCGGGCTGTCGGTGTTCCAGCAGCTCGTCGGCATCAACGTGATCTTCTACTACTCGGCCACCCTCTGGCAGTCCGTGGGCGTCGACCCGAGCAGCTCGTTCTTCTACTCCTTCACCACGTCGATCATCAACATCATCGGCACCGTGATCGCGATGCTGTTCGTCGACCGGATCGGCCGCAAGCCGCTCGCCCTCATCGGTTCCGTCGGCATGGCGGTCTCGCTGGGCCTGGTCGCCTGGGCCTTCTCCCACAAGACCGGCACCGGCGGCCACATCAGCCTCCCCGGCACCGAGGGCGCCGTGGCACTCGTCGGAGCGCACGCCTTCGTGCTCTTCTTCGCCCTGTCGTGGGGCGTCGTGGTGTGGGTCTTCCTCGGCGAGATGTTCCCGAACCGGATCCGCGCCGCCGCGCTCGGCGTCGCCGCCTGCGCGCAGTGGGTCGCCAACTGGGTGATCACCGCCAGCTTCCCCAGCCTGTCGGACTGGAACCTGTCGCTGACCTACGTGATCTACACGGCCTTCGCCGCGCTCTCCGTCCCCTTCGTCGTCAGGTTCGTCCCGGAGACGAAGGGCAAGACCCTGGAGGAGATGGGCTGACCGGCCCCACCCGCTCCCGCCGCGCCGCCCCCGTGGTGCCCCTCCGGGCCCGGGGGCGGCGCCGTGCGCCGGGCCGCTCGCGGCCGGGCCCGGTCAGTCCTTCAGCCGGGGCAGCACCTGCTCGGCGAACAGGTGCAGGCTCCGCCAGCCCTCCTCGACCGGCATGCCCCCGCACAACGGGTGCAGCACGAGGGCGGCGGCCGGGTCGGTGCTCGCCTCCGCGAAGGCGACGCACTCGTCGGGGGTGACCACGCGGTAGACGCCTTCGCGGCGCAGTTCCTCCGGGGAGGCCGCGCTGGAGCGCACCGCCGAGCGGATGCCGGCGGACTGCCAGGAGGCGTAGGTGGCGGCCTCGTGGAACAGGTGCCGCCCGTACTCGGCCCAGGTGCGGTCGGGGTCCTCGGACAGGTGGAGCAGCGGCACCTGCGGCGGGGGCATCAGGCACCAGCCCTCGGTGCCGTGCTCGGCGAGCTGCTCCCGGTAGTACGTCTCCAGCTCCGGGAGGTGGGCGCTGGGGAAGAACGGCAGGCCGAACCGCGCCGCCCGGCGCGCCGCAGCGCGCGAGCTGCCGCCGACGATCAGCAGCGGGTGCGGGGAGCTGTGGGGGCGGGGCGTGACCCGGACGGTCCGGCCGCGGAAGACGAAGGGCTCACCGGTCCACGCCGTGAGCAGCGTCTCCAGCAGCTCGTCCTGGAGGGCGCCGCGCCGGTGCCAGTCCACCCCGAGGGCCGCGTACTCCTCCGGGCGGTAGCCGATGCCGGCGACGGTGACCAGCCGGCCGCCGCCGACGTGGTCGAGCACCGCGAGGTCCTCCGCCAGCCGCAGCGGGTCGTACAGCGGTCCGATCAGCGCGGAGACGGTGACCGCGATCCGGCGGGTCGCGCCGAGGACCGCCCCCGCGAAGGTCAGGGGTGAGGGCAGCCAGCCGTCGGGGGAGCCGTGGTGCTCCTCGGTCTGGAGGGTGGCGACGCCGTGCTCGTCGGCGTACGCGGCCATCTCCAGGGCCGCCCGGTAGCGGTGGCTCAGCGCCCCGGGCGCGGCCGCGGGGTCGACGAGGTTGAAACGTACGACAGTGGCGGGCATGCGCCGACGTTAGCTGACGAACCGTCAGATGAACAGACTCGTGGACCCCCGCCGGGTGGCTCCCGGGAGGGCCCGCCGCGTGACCGATACTGGACGGGTTATGGAAACCGTCATTCTTGCCGTAGTCATCGCCCTGGTCGTGATCCTGGCGGCCGGCGGGCTGGTGGTGGGCAGCCGCCGCAGGAAGCAGCTGCCCCCCGCACCGCCCACCGAGCAGCCGACGATCACCGCGCCCCCCGCCGAACCGCAGATCGGCGACGAGGCGGAGGCCCCGCGGGACGAACCCCGCCGGACCATCGAAGAGGTCGAGCTCCCCGAGTCGGAAGACGCCTCCGCCGGCGGCGTCCTCGTCGAGGAGCGCCCGGCCGCCCCCGAGATCGAGCGGCCCGAGCCCACCGCCGGCCGTCTGGTGCGGCTGCGCTCCCGGCTCTCGCGCTCGCAGAACGCGCTCGGCAAGGGGCTGCTCACGCTGCTCGCGCGCGAGCACCTCGACGAGGACACGTGGGAGGAGGTCGAGGACACCCTGCTCACCGCGGACGTCGGGGTCGCACCCACCCAGGAACTCGTGGAGCGGCTGCGCACCCGGGTGAAGGTGCTCGGCACCCGCACCCCCGCCGACCTGCGGCAGCTGCTGCGCGAGGAACTGCTGACCCTGATCGGCACGGATCTGGACCGCACGCTCCACACGGACGGGCTGCCGAACGGGGACGGGGCCGACCAGCCGGCCGTGCTGATGGTCGTCGGCGTCAACGGCACCGGCAAGACCACCACCACCGGCAAGCTCGCCCGGGTCCTGGTGGCCGACGGCCGCAGCGTCGTGCTGGGCGCCGCCGACACCTTCCGCGCCGCCGCCGCGGACCAGCTGCAGACATGGGGCGAGCGAGTCGGCGCCCGGACCGTGCGCGGTCCCGAGGGCGGCGACCCGGCGTCGGTCGCCTTCGACGCGGTGAAGGAGGGCATCGCCGAGGGTGCGGACGTCGTGCTCATCGACACCGCGGGCCGGCTGCACACCAAGACCGGCCTGATGGACGAGCTCGGCAAGGTCAAGCGCGTCGTGGAGAAGCACGGCCCGGTGGACGAGGTCCTGCTGGTCCTGGACGCCACGACGGGTCAGAACGGACTGGTGCAGGCCCGGGTCTTCGCCGAGGTCGTCGACATCACCGGCATCGTGCTCACCAAGCTCGACGGCACGGCCAAGGGCGGCATCGTCGTCGCCGTCCAGCGCGAGCTGGGCGTTCCGGTCAAGCTGATCGGCCTGGGCGAGGGGGCGGACGACCTCGCCCCGTTCGAGCCCGAGGCCTTCGTGGACGCGCTGATCGGCTCGTAGCCGGCGGCGTTCGGGGACGAGCGGACACGTGGACAAGGGGCGCACTCCTCCGAGTGCGCCCCTTGCTCGTCGTTCACGCGTACGCGCGGTCCCGGTGGCAGACGTACGCCAGCGTGCCGAGCAGCAGCCGGGCCTCCGGCGGCTGGCGGGCGGCGTCCAGTGCCGGCGGCCGCAGCCAGCGGACCGGGCCGAGGCCGCCGAGGTCGGAGGGCGGGGCGGTCACGTGGTCGCCCGGCCCGAGGCAGCGCAGGTCGAGGTCGGCGTCGTCCCAGCCCATGCGGTACAGCAGGTGCGGGAGCTCGGCGGCGGCCCCCGGCGCGACGAAGAACTGCGCCCGGCCGTCCGGGGTGGCGATGACCGGGCCGAGACGCAGCCCCATGCGTTCCAGGCGCACCAGGGCGCGTACGCCGGATCGTTCCGCCACGTCGATCACGTCGAAGGCGCGTCCCACGGGGAGCATCAGCGCCGCGCCCGGCACGCGCTCCCAGGCGGCCACGGCCTCCTCGAGGGTGGCCCCGGCCGGCACCTCGCCGGCGAACTCCAGCGCGTGGGCGCCCGGTGCCTTGCACCCCGGGTCACCGCAGGAGCACTGCCCGCCCCCGCGCGTGGCGCGCGCACCCGGCGCCACCGCCCATCCGCACAACCCGGTGTACTCCGCCACGGTGGTGCACGCCGAGGCGTGCGTCCGGCGGCGCGCGCCCGAGCGGATGTGTCGCATCTCCCGCATGCTGCCGATCGTGAAGCCCATGACACCCCCAACGGGTCGCAGTTGCCGATGGTTACGCCCGTGCCTGATCGGCATGTGTCAAGTGAATCGCGCCGTGTGCACATGTAGTTCATTCGAAGGGGTGGCGAATGGTGGCGTTTTCGCTGGAGGCATCGCCGGATGGGTGATCGTAGGATTACTTTCGGTTTGCAAGCCCCGGAAGTGTGCGGGCCGGCGGGTATGCCGGAGGCAAGACTCGTAGGACACTGAGGCACATGGGGGCCAGGCAGGCAACGGCCCTCATCCCCGGAGGTGTTGGGCGACGGAATGGGGGCGTCACGGTGGGCGGCACACAGGACAAGCAGCCCAACGCGCAGTTGACCTCTTGGTTTGTGCGCAGCGGCTGGTCCAAGGGCGAACTCGCCCGTCAGGTGAACCGCAGGGCACGCCAGATGGGCGCGCTGCACGTCAGCACGGACACCTCACGGGTGCGCCGCTGGCTGGACGGCGAACAGCCGCGCGAACCCATCCCGCGCATCCTGTCCGAGCTGTTCTCCGAACGCTTCGGCACCGTCGTCCCGGTGGAGGACCTCGGTCTGCGCCCCGCCCACCAGCCGCCCGCCGCGACCGGCGTGGACCTGCCGTGGGCCGGGCCGCAGACGGTCCAGCTGATCAACGAGTTCTCCCGCAGCGACCTGATGCTCGGCCGCCGCGGCTTCCTCGGGACCTCCCTGGCGCTGGCCGCCGGCCCCGCCCTCGTCGAGCCGATGCAGCGCTGGCTGGTGCCCACCCCCGCGTCCGGCGCCGACGTCCCGCCGCCGCGCGAGCCCGGGGGCAGAGTCCGGCTCTCCGAGCCCGAGCTGGAGCTGCTGGAGGCCACCACGGTGATGTTCCGCCAGTGGGACAACCAGTGCGGCGGCGGCCTGCGCCGCAAGGCCGTGGTGGGCCAGTTGCACGAGGTCACCGACCTGCTCCAGGAGTCCCATCCGCAGTCCGTCGCCAAGCGGCTCTACCGCGTCACCGCCGAGCTCGCCGCGCTCGCCGGCTGGATGTCGTACGACGTCGGCCTGCATCCCACGGCGCAGAAGTACCTGGTCCTGGCCCTGCACGCGGCCAAGGAGGCGGACGACCGCCCGCTGGGTGCCTTCGTCCTGTCCAGCATGAGCCGCCAGATGATCCACCTGGACCGGCCCGACGACGCACTGGAACTCATCCACCTGGCGCAGTACGGCAGCAGGGACAGCGCGACCGCCACCACCCAGGCGATGCTGTACGCGATGGAGGCCCGCGCCTACGCCAACATGGGCCAGGTCAGCAAGTGCCACCGCGCCGTGCGGATGGCCGAGGACTCCTACACCGACTCCCGCCCCACCGAGGACCCGGACTGGATCAGCTTCTTCAACGAGGCCGAGCTCAACGCCGAGAACGCCCACTCCTACCGTGACCTGGCGTACGTGGCCGGCCGCAGCCCCACGTACGCCTCGCTGGCCCACCCGGTGATGCAGCGGGCCGTCGAGCTCTTCTCCCAGGACACCGTCCACCAGCGCGCCTACGCCCTCAACCTGATCGGCATGGCCACCGTGCACCTGCTCCAGCGGAGCCCGGAGGAGGCCGCCGGCCTCACCGTCCAGGCCATCGACGTCGCCAAGCACGTGCGCTCCGAGCGGGTGAACACCCGCATCCGCAAGACCGCCGACACCGCGCTGCGTGACTACGGCAGGATCGCCGAGGTCGCCCAGCTCAGCGAGCGCCTGGCGTCCGACCTCCCCGAGGTCGCCGGGACCGCCTGACCCGGCGGTCCACCCCGAACCCCGGCCGCGGCCGGCCATCCCGACAGCCCGACTCGGCTCCCCCATGCCAGGTCAACCGGGTGGCCCGCCGCGGCCGGTCCTCGTCCACCGACCCGTCCGTTCGACGGCGTGGCGAGGTTTGTACACCCCGGCCCGCGCGGCACGTATACAGCTCGTCGGCCCGCCCGAGGGGTCACGGAGTCGTGACGGCGTCGTCATGGCGGCGCCCGCTGGGGTGGCGGTTCATCCCGACGTAACACGGACGACTTCTTCGTCACGGTTCCGAAACACCCGATGGCGTCGACGGAAACCCGGCTGGGACAACCTCATGGCGAAAACCGGCCCATCGAGCCCGCTTCCCGCACGGGCCGTTCGGATGACGAGGAGACGCCGATGGCAGCAGGCTTCTTGACGCTTGCCGCAGATACGCCCACGCTCGACAGCGGTAGCACGGCGTTCATGCTGCTGAGCGCAGCGCTGGTGCTCGTGATGACCCCCGGTCTCGCCTTCTTCTACGGCGGCATGGTGCGGGTCAAGAGCGTGCTGAACATGCTGATGATGAGCTTCATCGCCATCGGCATCGTCACCGTGCTGTGGACGCTCTACGGGTTCACCGTCGCATTCGACTCCGGTAACGCCTTCTTCGGCGGCTTCGACTGGGCCGGCATGCGCAACATCGGGATCTCCCAGCTGTGGGACGGCTACACCATCCCGGTCTACGTCTTCGCCGTCTTCCAGCTGATGTTCGCGATCATCACGCCCGCCCTGATCAGCGGCGCCCTGGCGGACCGGGTGAAGTTCACCGCCTGGTCGCTCTTCGTGGCCCTGTGGGCGACGGTCGTGTACTTCCCGGTCGCCCACATGGTCTGGGCGTCGGACGGCTTCCTCTTCACCCGCGGCGTGATCGACTTCGCCGGCGGTACGGCGGTGCACATCAACGCCGGTGCCGCGGCGCTCGGCGTGATCCTCGTCATCCGCAAGCGCGTGGGCTTCAAGAAGGACCCGTTCCGCCCGCACAACCTGCCGCTGGTCATGCTCGGCGCCGGCCTGCTGTGGTTCGGCTGGTTCGGGTTCAACGCCGGCTCCTGGCTCGCCTCCGACGGCGTCGCGGCCGTGGCCTTCACCAACACCCAGGTCGCCACCGCCTCCGCGATGCTCGGCTGGCTCGCCTACGAGAAGATCAAGCACGGCTCCTTCACCACGCTGGGCGCCGCCTCCGGCGCGGTCGCCGGACTGGTCGCCATCACCCCGGCCTGCGGCTCGGTCAGCCCGCTCGGCGCGATCGCGGTCGGAGTCATCGCCGGTGTGGCCTGCGCCGCCGCGGTCGGCCTGAAGTACAAGTTCGGCTACGACGACTCCCTCGACGTGGTCGGCGTCCACATGGTCGGCGGCATCGTCGGCTCCCTGCTCATCGGCTTCTTCGCCACCGGCGGGGTCGGCCAGACCGCCAAGGGCGTCTTCTACGGCGGCGGCTTCGACCAGCTGTGGAAGCAGTTCCTGGGCGTCGGCGTGGTCCTGTTCTACTCGCTCATCGCCTCGGCGATCCTTGCCAAGCTCATCGACCTGGTGATCGGATTCACCGTCAGCGAGGACACCGAGGTTGCGGGCATCGACCAGGCCGAGCACGCGGAGACCGGCTACGACTTCGCGGGCGTGGCCGGCGCGGTCCGCTCCGCCCTCTCCTCCCTGGACAGCAGCAGTGGCAGCGGCACCCAGGTGACCGACGCCCCGTCGAAGAAGGTGGACGCGTGAAGCTCATCACCGCGGTCGTGAAGCCGCACCGGCTGGACGAGATCAAGGAGGCGCTGCAGGCCTTCGGCGTCCAGGGCCTGACGGTCACCGAGGCCAGTGGCTACGGCCGCCAGCGGGGCCACACCGAGGTCTACCGTGGTGCCGAGTACACCGTGGACCTGGTGCCCAAGATCCGCATCGAGGTGCTCGTCGAGGACGGCGACGCCGACCAGCTGATCGAGGTCATCGTCAAGGCCGCCCGTACCGGCAAGATCGGTGACGGCAAGGTCTGGAGCATCCCGGTCGAGACCGCCGTACGGGTCCGGACCGGGGAGCGCGGCCCGGACGCGCTCTGAGGACGCGGGGGCGCGGCCGGGACTCCGGCCGCGCCCTTTCGCACCACCGAACCCGAGCAGTTCCACCGCACGGCCTGCGACTGGAGACAGTGTGACGGAGAACGTCGACGCGAAAGCCCACGACGGACACGCCCCTGCAGGCTATGCGGCGGCCCGGCTGGCCCTCCTGAACGGCGAGGGCCCGTCCGGGCCGCCGCGGCGCAAGGCGCTCGCCTCCCTGACCGACGCCTGGCTCGCCGACCTCGCCCGCGGCGCGGCCGACCGTACCGGGGCGCGGGGCTGGTCGCTGGTCGCCGTCGGCGGCTACGGCAGGGGGGAGCTCTCCCCGCGCAGCGACCTCGACCTGCTGCTGCTCCACGACGGCTCCGCAGGGCCCGCGGACGTCGCCGGCCTCGCCGACGGGATCTGGTACCCGGTCTGGGACCTGGGCGTCGCCCTCGACCACTCCGTCCGCACCCCCGCCGAGGCCCGCAAGACCGCCGCCGAGGACCTCAAGGTCCAGCTCGGCCTCCTCGACGCCCGCCACATCGCGGGCGACGCCGCCCTCACGGCCTCCCTGCGCACCGCGGTCCTCGCCGACTGGCGCAACCAGGCGCCCAAGCGGCTCCCCGCGCTCCACGAGCTGTGCCTGGAGCGCGCCGAACGCCACGGGGAGCTCTCGTACCTGCTGGAGCCCGACCTCAAGGAGGCCCGCGGTGGGCTGCGCGACGCCACAGCCCTGCGCGCCGTCGCCGCCTCCTGGCTCGCCGACGCCCCCCGCGAGGGCCTGGAGGACGCCCGGACCCGGCTGCTCGACGCCCGGGACGCCCTCCACCTGGTGACCGGCCGCGCCACCGACCGGCTGGCCCTGCAGGAGCAGGACCAGGTGGCCGGCGCACTCGGCCTGCTCGACGCCGATGCACTGCTGCGCCAGGTGTACGAGGCCGCCCGGACCGTCGGCTACGCCTTCGACGTCACCTGGCGCGAGGTCGGCCGGGTCCTGCGCTCCCGCCAGATGCGGCCCCGCCGCCGCGGGCTGCTCGGGCGCTCCCGCCCGGAGCAGAGCACGAACGCGCCCGAGCGCACCCCGCTGGCCGACGGCGTCGTGGAGCACGAGGGCGAGGCCGTCCTCGCGCTCACGGCCAGGCCCGAGCGCGACCCGGTGCTGCCGCTGCGCGCCGCCGCGGCCGCCGCCGAGCACGGTGTACCGCTGTCGCTGCACGCGGTCCGCCGGCTGAGCGTGGCCCAGGCCACCCGGCCGCTGCCGGTGCCGTGGCCCGCCGAGGCCCGCGAACAGCTCGTGACGCTGCTCGGCGCGGGGGAGTCCACCGTCCAGGTGTGGGAGGCACTGGAGGCCGCGGGCATGATCACGCGGCTGCTCCCCGACTGGGAACGGGTCCGCTGCCGCCCGCAGCGCAACGCCGTGCACATCTGGACCGTCGACCGGCACCTCATCGAGTGCGCGGTGCGCGCCTCGCGCCTGACCCGCCGGGTGGGCCGCCCCGACCTGCTGCTCATCGCCGCCCTGCTGCACGACATCGGCAAGGGCTGGCCCGGCGACCACTCCGAGGCCGGCGAGGTCATCGCCCGGGACGTCGCGGCCCGCTTCGGCTTCGGCCGCGCCGACGTGGAGACGCTGGCCCTGCTGGTCCGCCACCACCTGCTGCTGATCGAGACCGCGACCCGGCGCGACCTGGACGACCCCGCCACCGTGCAGAGCGTCGCCGAGGCCGTCCGCGACTCCGAGACGCTGGAGCTGCTCCACGCGCTGACCGAGGCGGACGCCCTCGCCACCGGTCCGGCCGCCTGGAGCGCATGGCGGTCCTCACTCGTCGGCGACCTGGTCAAGCGGGTCGCCGCCGTGCTGGTGAGCGGGGCGGTGCCCGCACCCGCCGACCCCGAGCCCACCGCGGAGGAGGAGCGTCTGGCGGTCGAGGCGGCGCGCACCGGGGGCCCGGTCATCGCGCTGCACGCCCATGCCGAGCCCGACCCCGACGGGGTCCCGCGGACCGCGGACGGCGAACCCGAGCCCGTCGGCGTGGAGCTGCTGCTCGCCGTCCCCGACCGGCCCGGGCTGCTGGCGGCGGCGGCGGGCGTGCTCGCCCTGCACCGGCTCACCGTCCGGGCCGCCGACCTGCGCGCGGTCGACCCCATCCACCAGGGCCCGGTGACCCTCCTGCGCTGGCGGGTGGCCGCCGAGTACGGCTCGCTGCCCGAGGCGGCACGGCTGCGCAACGACTTCGCCCGGGCCTTCGCGGGCTCCCTCGACATCGAGGCACGGCTGGCGGAGCGGGAGTCGGCGTACCCCCGCCGTCGCGGGGTCACGCCCCCTCCGCCCCGCGTCACCGTCGCCCCCGGCAGCTCCAGCGCCGCGACCGTCATCGAGGTCCGCGCCCACGACGCCCCGGGGCTGCTGCACCGCATCGGCCGGGCCCTGGAGTCCACCGGCGTGAACGTCAGGTCCGCCCGGATCAGTACGCTCGGCGCCAACGCGGTCGACGCGTTCTACGTCACGGACACCGGGGGCGATCCGCTTCCCGACGTACGGGCGGCCGAGGTCGCCGACGAGGTGGAGCGGGCCCTGCGCTGACGCGGTGGAGACCATTCGCGGCCCGGGCGGATACCCTTGAGGACGACCTATCACCCGCCCCCGACCTGAGGATCCGCGACCGACGTGTTCGACACCCTTTCCGACCGCCTCGCAGCGACGTTCAAGAACCTCCGGGGCAAGGGCCGCCTTTCCGAGGCGGACATCGACGCCACCGCGCGCGAGATCCGCATCGCGCTGCTGGAGGCGGACGTCGCGCTGCCGGTGGTGCGCGCCTTCATCAAGCAGGTCAAGGAGCGGGCGACCGGGGCCGAGGTCTCCCAGGCGCTGAACCCCGCCCAGCAGGTCATCAAGATCGTCAACGACGAGCTCGTCGGCATCCTCGGCGGTGAGACCCGCCGGCTGCGGTTCGCCAAGCAGCCGCCGACCGTGATCATGCTCGCCGGTCTGCAGGGTGCGGGCAAGACGACGCTGGCCGGCAAGCTCGGCCGCTGGCTGCAGGGCCAGGGCCACGCCCCGCTGCTGGTCGCCGCGGACCTCCAGCGTCCCAACGCCGTCAACCAGCTCCAGGTCGTCGCGGAGCGGGCCGGCGTCGCGGTCTTCGCGCCGGAGCCCGGCAACGGCGTGGGCGATCCGGTCCAGGTGGCCAAGGACTCCCTCGACCACGCCCGCACCAAGCAGTACGACGTCGTCATCGTCGACACCGCCGGCCGCCTCGGCATCGACGCCGAGATGATGCAGCAGGCCGCGGACATCCGCGACGCCGTGCAGCCCGACGAGATCCTCTTCGTCGTCGACGCCATGATCGGCCAGGACGCGGTCAACACCGCCGAGGCCTTCCGCGACGGCGTCGGCTTCGACGGCGTGGTGCTCTCCAAGCTCGACGGCGACGCCCGCGGTGGTGCGGCGCTCTCCATCGCGCACGTCACCGGCCGCCAGATCATGTTCGCCTCCAACGGCGAGAAGCTGGACGACTTCGACGCCTTCCACCCCGACCGGATGGCCTCGCGCATCCTGGGCATGGGTGACGTCCTCAGCCTGATCGAGAAGGCCGAGCAGACCTTCAGCCAGGCCGAGGCCCAGAAGATGGCCGAGAAGCTGGCCAAGGGTCCCAAGGAGTTCACCCTCGACGACTTCCTCCAGCAGATGGAGCAGGTCCGCAAGATGGGCTCGATCTCCAAGCTGCTCGGCATGCTCCCGGGCATGGGCCAGATCAAGGACCAGATCAACAACCTCGACGAGCGTGACGTGGACCGCACGGCCGCGATCATCAAGTCGATGACCCCGGGTGAGCGCCAGGACCCCACGATCATCAACGGCTCCCGTCGCGCCCGCATCGCCCGCGGTTCCGGTGTGGACGTCAGCGCCGTGAAGAGCCTGGTGGAGCGGTTCTTCGAGGCCCGCAAGATGATGTCGCGGATGGCCCAGGGCGGTATCCCGGGGATGCCCGGCATGCCGGGCATGGGCGGCGGCGCACGTCAGAAGAAGCAGCAGAAGAAGGCCAAGGGCAAGCGGCAGAGCGGCAACCCGCTCAAGCGCGCCGAGCAGGAGAGGGCCGACGCCGCCCGTCGCGAGCAGCAGCAGGCCGGTGGCGCCTTCGGCCTGCCGGCCGGCCAGGAGGGCCAGAACTTCGAACTGCCCGACGAGTTCAAGAAGTTCATGGGCTGACCCAGGTCCGTGTCCGTACGGCGGCGGCGCCCCCTGCGCAGGGGACGCCGCCGCCGCGCGTGCATCATGGACCCATGCGCGTACACATCCGTCCCCCGGAGCCGGCCGACGCCCCCGCCTACCGGGAGGCGGTGCTGCGCTCCGCCGAGCACGTCGGCCGGTGGAACCCGGTCGAACCGGACGGGCTGCCCGAACTGCTGCGGCGCCAGGGGCCGGTGCTGCGGACGTTCCTGATCCTCGACGAGGAGAGCGGCGGGATCGTCGGCAAGTGCAACGTGGCCAACATCGTGATGGGGCGCTTCCGCAACGGCAGCCTGGGCTACGACAGCTACGTGCCCTTCGCCGGGACCGGGCGGATGAGCGAGGGCCTGCGGCTGGTCGTCGACCGCTGCTTCGCCCCCGAACCGCGGGGCCTGGGCCTGCACCGGCTGGAGATCAACGTGCAGCCGGAGAACGAACGGTCCGTCGCCATGGCCAGGCGCCTCGGTTTCCGCCACGAGGGCTTCACGCCCCGGATGCTCTACCTGAACGACGCCTGGCGCGACCACGAGCGCTTCGCGCTCACCGCCGAGGAGTGGCCGGGGGTCTGAGGGGCGCCGGAGCGGCACTGTCCTTATTGTCGGGATATGGGCAATCCCGTACCGCCCCGGCAGAATCCGGACGACCCATGGCGGACGGAGGGCGCGCCAGCCTCGCCGCCCACCCGGCGACGGCGCCGCATGGGCGGCTGGGGCGGCATGATCCTGACGGCGCTCGTCGTCTTCCTCATCACCGACCTGGTGCTCTCGTTCTTCACCGGGTCCCGGCCGACCACGATCTCGTACACCGAGTTCAACCGGCAGCTGGCCACGGACAACATCTCGAAGATCTACTCCAAGGGCGACTCCATCGAGGGGCAGCTCAAGAAGAAGCAGGACGTGCCGGGGGCGGACGAGGGCACGTACATGCAGTTCAAGACCCAGCGGCCGGTCTTCGCCGACGACGACCTGTGGGCGACCCTGACGAAGAACAAGGTCACCGTCACCGCCGAACCCGTGGTCCAGCAGCGCGGCCTGCTCTACAACCTGCTGCTCTCGCTCGCCCCGGTGCTGCTGCTGGTCCTGCTCTGGCTCTACGTCTCCCGTCGGATGAGCAAGCTCGCGGGCGGGCTCGGCGGCCTGGGCGGCCTCGGCCGCAGGGCCCCACCTACGCCGGTCGTCCCGGAGGCGGGCCGCCGCACCACCTTCGCCGACGTGGCGGGCATCGACGAGGTGGAGGCCGAGCTCAACGAGGTCGTCGACTTCCTCAAGCGCCCGCAGGCCTACCGGGCGCTCGGGGCGCGGATGCCGCGCGGCGTGCTGCTCGCCGGGCCGCCCGGCACCGGCAAGACCCTGCTCGCCCGGGCCGTGGCCGGCGAGGCCGACGTGCCGTTCTTCTCCGCCTCCGCCTCCGAGTTCATCGAGATGATCGTCGGCGTCGGCGCCGGCCGGGTGCGCGAGCTGTTCGCCGAGGCCCGCAAGGTCGCCCCGGCGATCATCTTCATCGACGAGATCGACACCATCGGCCGTGCCCGCGGCGCCGCGGGCGGCATCGGCGGCCACGACGAGCGGGAGCAGACCCTCAACCAGATCCTCACCGAGATGGACGGCTTCTCCGGCTCCGAGGGCGTCGTCGTCACAGCCGCCACCAACCGGCCCGACGTCCTCGACCCCGCCCTGACCCGGCCGGGCCGCTTCGACCGCGTCGTCCACGTCAGCCCGCCCGACCGTACGGGCCGCGAGGCGATCCTCCGCATCCACCTGCGCCAGGTACCCCTGGAGGGCGGCATCGACCTGACCGCCGTGGCCCGTGCGACGCCGGGGATGACGGGCGCCGAACTGGCCAACCTCGCCAACGAGGCCGCGCTGCTCGCCGTCAAGCGCGGCAAGGGCGCCGTCGGGCAGGGCGAGCTCTCCGACGCCCTGGAGAAGGTGCAGCTGGGCGCGGCCCGCCCGCTCGTGATCCCCATCGAGGAGCGCCGCCGTACCGCCTACCACGAGTCCGGGCACGCCCTGCTCGGCATGCTGCACCCGGGCGCCGACCCCGTACGCAAGATCACCATCGTCCCGCGCGGCCGCGCCCTCGGCGTCACCCTCTCCACCCCCGACTCCGACCGCTACGCGTACACCGAGGAGTACCTGCGCGGCCGGATCATCGGCGCGCTCGGCGGCATGGCCGCCGAGCACGTCGTCTTCGGGGTGATCACCACCGGTGCCGAGAACGACCTGGAGCAGGTCACCAACGTCGTCCGGGGCATGGTCGGCCGCTGGGGCATGAGCGAGAAGGTCGGCCCGCTCTCGGCGATCCCGGCCGACTCCCAGCAGCCCTACGGACTGTCCGCCGCCCCCGCCACCCTCGACGTGATCGACGCCGAGATGCGCAGGATCGTGGACGAGTGCTACGGGACGGCCTGCCGGCTGCTGGGCCGGCACCGCGAGCAACTGGACGCCCTCGCGGAGCGGCTGCTGGAGGCCGAGACGCTGGAGGAGGACGAGGCCTACGAGGCGGCGGGCATCCCACGGCTCGCGAAGGCCGTGGAGTAGCCGCCCTGCGGTCGCGCGGGAACGTTGCCGGTTACACCCGGGCCACCAGGTAACGGAACACGTTCTCCATCCGGACCGTGCCGTCGCCGCGCCGGTACGCGTGCAGCGCCTCGCGCAGCTCCTTGCGCACCTGGTCCTCGTCGGTGGCCGCCACGGCGGCGTCGAAGAGCCCGGTCGACACCAGGCCGCGCACCGCGCTGTCCATGTCGGGGTAGCCGAACGGGCAGGACACCCGCCCCGAGCCGTCCGGACGCAGCCCCGCCTCCCGCGCCAGCTCCTCCAGGTCGTCACGGCCGCTGAGCCGGACCGCGGGGGTGGTGCCGCGCGGCTCGGCCAGCCGGGCCGCGACCCGCAGCACCCGCCCGGTGGCGCAGCGCTCGGGCGGCCCCCAGCCGGCCAGCACGACCGGGGCGCCCCGCTCGGCCAGGCCCGCCGCGGCGCCGAGCGCCGGGACCAGCGCCGCCGGCGCCGTCCCCGGGTCGAGGGCGGTGATCATCGTGAACGGTGCCCCCTCCGGTACGGGGACCTCCTCCGGCCCGCCCGCCACGAGCCGGGTGCGCCCGCCGCGCGACCGTGCCGGTGCGCCCCACTGCTGCTCGGGCAGCAGCCGCTGCCGGGCCAGTTCGAGGCGCCGTTCGTCCGGATCGCACCCCGTGACCGCCGCGCCCCGGGCCGAGGCCATGAGCAGCGCGAGTCCCGATCCGCACCCGATGCCGAGCAGCCGGGTGCGGGGGCCGACCTCCAACCGCTCGTGCACCGCCTCGTAGAGCGGTACGAGCATCCGCTCCTGGATCTCCGCCCAGTCACGCGCCCTGCCGTCGGTCCGGTGTGTTCGTGGGTGCCGTGCGAGCGTAGGTGTCATCGAGCGCCCCAATCAGCCGCGTCGCCGTCTCGCCGAAAGCCTTCCTCGTACGCCCCCCGGTTACGCCGCGCACCGTCATCGTCACGCCGCGCATGCCCCCGGAGCCAGCCAACTCCCCTTCCGGGCCGTAGTCCAGAGGTTTGAAGGTGAGGATTGGGCCGATTCCCGACCCCGCCGATTCACGTCCGGTGCCGCTGTCCCCGTACCATCTGCGGCATGGCAAAGGCTCCCGTACTCACACCTCAGGCGGACGACTTCCCGCGCTGGTACCAGGACCTGATCAACAAGGCCGAGCTGGCCGACAACGGCCCGGTGCGCGGCACCATGGTCATCCGGCCGTACGGGTACTCGCTGTGGGAGCGGATGCAGCAGGAGATGGACGCGCGGATCAAGGAGGCGGGCGCCCAGAACGCGTACTTCCCGCTCTTCATCCCGCAGTCCTACCTGACCCGGGAGGCCGAGCACGTCGAGGGCTTCGCGCCGGAGCTGGCCGTGGTCACCCACGGCGGCGGCAAGGAGCTGGAGGAGCCGGTCGTCGTCCGGCCCACCTCCGAGACGATCATCAACGAGTACTTCTCCAAGTGGGTGCAGAGCTACCGCGACCTGCCCCTGCTCATCAACCAGTGGGCCAACGTGGTCCGTTGGGAGATGCGCTCGCGGCTCTTCCTCCGTACGAGTGAGTTCCTGTGGCAGGAGGGCCACACCGCGCACGCCACCTACGAGGACGCCCGCGACTACGCCGCGATGATCCACCGCGACGTGTACGGGGACTTCATGACCGACGTCCTCGGCATCGACGTGGTCCTCGGCCGCAAGACCGCCCGCGAGCGCTTCGCCGGCGCCATCAACACCCTCACCCTCGAGGGCATGATGGGCGACGGCAAGGCGCTGCAGCTGGGCACCAGCCACGAGCTGGGCACCAACTTCGCCAAGGCCTTCAACACCTCCTACCTGTCGAAGGAGGGGCAGCAGGAGCTGGTCTGGCAGACCTCCTGGGGCGTGTCGACCCGCATGGTCGGCGGCCTGATCATGTCCCACGGCGACGACAACGGACTGCGCGTGCCGCCGCGGCTGGCGCCGGTGCAGGCCGTCATCCTGGCGATCAAGGGCGACGACGCGGTCGTCGCCAAGGTCCGCGAGATCGGCGACCGGCTCAAGGCCGCCGGCGTGCGCGTCCAGGTCGACGTGCGCACCGACACCCCGTTCGGCCGACGCGCCGTGGACTGGGAGCTCAAGGGCGTCCCCGTCCGCGTGGAGGTCGGCCCGCGCGACCTGGAGAACGGCACCGCGATGCTCGCCCGCCGCATCCCCGGGGGCAAGGAGCCGGTGGCGATCGACGAGCTGACCGCGCTGGTGCCCAAGGTGCTGGAGGAGGACCAGGCCACGCTGCTGCGCCAGTCCCGCGAGCGCCGCGAGTCCCGCACCGTGGACGTCAAGACGATCGCCGAGGCCGCCGAGGCCGCGGCCACCGGCTGGGCCCGCATCCCCTGGGCCGACCTCGGCCCGGAGGGCGAGGCCAGGCTGGCCGAGCAGGGCGTGTCCGTGCGCTGCCTGCTGACCGAGGACGGGCAGGTTCCGGAAACGGACGACGCGCCGGGTACCGCGGCGATCGTCGCGCGGGCATACTGACCGTCAACTGACTGAAAAGCGACGTACGTAATCGGCAGTACGTCCACGCTTGAGGCGGGTGCGTGACTTCTCCACTGTCCTCCGCACCCGCCCTCAGCCGTACGCATCATCCGGAACTGACTAGTACGTGCAAAATATTTGGGATGGCCCGGTATCGGAACACAGGGCGCCCCCGGCTCGTTGTCACGACGTGAGCACGACACCACCAGTCCTCGCCGCCGAGCTGGCAGTCGCATGGGCCGACATTCAACGGCACCATCCCGAACTGCCCGACCTGGCCGCCCCCGAGTCCCTGATCGGAGAGTCCTCGTCCGCGTGCGGCACGGAGCTCTCCTTCGAGCGCCTGCTGCACGAGGCCGTCCACGGAGTCGCCGCCGCGCGCGGCGTCCGGGACACCTCGCGGGCAGGTCGCTACCACAACCGTCGATTCCTGGCCATCGCCGACGAGCTCGGCCTGGACCACTCCGAGGAGCCGCACCCCAGCAGCGGCTTCTCCCTGGTCCAGCTGCGCCCGGACACCAAGAAGCGCTACCGGGCGACGATCGACCGCCTGCAGCGCGCGCTCAGAGCGCACACCGTGGCGACCGCCGCCGACACCGCCCGCAGTTTCCGCGGGCCCGCCGCCCGGCACGGGTCCTCGGGCGGAGGCGTACGGGTGAAGGCGGTCTGCGACTGCGGGCGCAACGTCCGGGTCGTGCCGTCCGTCCTCGCGCAGGCGCCGATCGTCTGCGGGGCGTGCGGTACGCCGTTCCGGATTCCGGAGGCCGCGGCGGTCGCGTGAGCGCCCGCCGCGCATGGGGGCGGCACCGTACGGGGGACGGCGCCGGTGGGGTCACCGGCGTGCGGCGGCATGCCCGCCGTATGGCAGAATGGTCAGCTGAGCACTCGGCAGCCGTGCAGGACCCCTCTCTCCTTCGGCTGACGCGTCCGTCGGGCAACCGGCTCCACAACCCCACGTGGTGGTCCGGCCTGCCCAACCACGTCAACTCCAGGAGAACCCACTCCCGTGGCAGTCAAGATCAAGCTGAAGCGTCTGGGCAAGATCCGTTCGCCTCACTACCGCATCGTCGTCGCCGACTCCCGTACCCGCCGTGACGGCCGGGCCATCGAGGAGATCGGTCTGTACCACCCCGTGCAGAACCCGTCGCGCATCGAGGTCAACGCCGAGCGCGTCGCGTACTGGCTGGGTGTCGGCGCGCAGCCGACCGAGCCCGTGCTCGCCATCCTGAAGAAGACCGGCGACTGGCAGAAGTACAAGGGCGAGCCGGCCCCGGCCCCGCTCCTGGTCGCCGAGCCCAAGGCCGACAAGCGCGCCCTCTTCGAGGCCGCCGCCAAGGACGCCGGTGACGGGTCCAAGGGCGAGGCCATCACCCAGAAGGCGAAGAAGTCCGACAAGAAGGACGAGGCCGCCGAGGCGGCCGAGTCGACCGAGGCCTGATCGTGCTCGAGGAGGCCCTCGAACACCTGGTCAAGGGGATCGTCGACAACCCCGACGACGTGCAGGTCGCCGAGCGCACCCTGCGTCGGGGGAAGGTCCTGGAGGTCCGGGTGCACCCCGACGACCTCGGCAAGGTGATCGGCCGCAACGGCCGCACCGCCCGCGCCCTGCGCACGGTCGTGGGCGCGATCGGCGGACGCGGTGTCCGCGTCGACCTCGTCGACGTGGACCACGTCCGCTGAGGTACGCAGCACCGGCACGGGCCGGGGGTGGCACTTGGGCCGCCCCCGGCCCGTGGCCGTATCCGACACGTGAGCACAGGAGCGCGATCAAGTGCAGCTGGTAGTGGGACGCATCGGTCGCGCCCATGGCATCAAGGGCGAGGTCTCGGTGGAGGTGCGCACCGACGAGCCGGAACTGCGGCTCGCCCCGGGCGCCGTGCTCGTCACGGACCCGGCGTCGGCCGGCCCGCTCACCGTCGAGACGGGCCGGGTGCACAGCGGCCGGCTGATGCTGCGCTTCGCCGGCGTGAAGGACCGCACCGGTGCCGAGGCGCTGCGCAACGTCCTGCTGATCGCCGACGTCGACCCGGACGAGACGCCGGAGGACCCCGAGGAGTTCTACGACCACCAGCTGGTCGACCTCGACGTGGTCACCGCCGACGGGACCGAGGTCGGCCGGATCAAGGAGATCTCCCACCTGCCGTACCACGACCTGCTGGTCGTCGAACGGCCGGACGGCAGCGAGGTCATGGTGCCCTTCGTCGCCGAGATCGTCCCCGAGATCGACCTGGAGCAGCAGCGCGCGGTCATCACGCCCCCGCCCGGCCTGCTGGACGAGGCCGAGGCGGAGCAGTAGGCCCATGCGCATCGACGTCGTCACGATCTTCCCCGAGTACCTGGAGCCGCTGAACGTCTCCCTGGTCGGCAAGGCCCGGGCGCGCGGTCAGCTGGACGTGCGCGTCCACGACCTGCGCCGGTGGACCCACGACCGGCACAACACGGTCGACGACACCCCGTACGGCGGTGGCCCGGGCATGGTCATGAAGCCCGAGCCGTGGGGCGAGGCCCTGGACACGGTCCTGGAGTCGGGGGAGGGCGATCCCGTGCTGGTGGTCCCCACCCCGAGCGGCCGCCCCTTCACCCAGGAGCTCGCGGTCGAGCTGTCCGCGAAGCCCTGGCTGGTCTTCACCCCGGCCCGGTACGAGGGCATCGACCGGCGGGTCATCGAGGAGTACGGCGAGCGGCTGGACGTCCGCGAGGTCTCCATCGGCGACTACGTCCTGGCCGGCGGCGAGGCCCCGGTGCTGGTGATGGTGGAGGCCGTGGCCCGGCTCCTGCCGGGCGTGCTGGGCAACGCCGAGTCGCACCGCGACGACTCCTTCGCCCCCGGTGCCATGGCCGACCTGCTGGAGGGCCCGGTCTTCACCAAGCCCCCGGTCTGGCGCGACCGCGGAGTGCCGGAGGTGCTGCTCAGCGGCCACCACGGCAAGGTCGCCCGCTGGCGCCGCGACGAGGCCTTCCGCCGTACGACGCAGAACCGCCCCGACCTGATCGAGCGTTGCGACCCGGCGGCCCTGGACAAGAAGGACCGCGCGATGCTCGCGGCCCTCGGCTGGGTGCAGGGCGAGGACGGCCGATTTGGGCGACTCCCGGAGTCCGTGGAAGAATAGGCGGCTGCTGCCTTGCGTCCGGCGTGCGCCCCTGCCACAGGGGGACATGACGCCCGTCCGACGCGGAGGCGGTCGGATCACCACCACTACTCCCGCCGATGACCTGTGGCATGGGCGAAGAAAGCAGACGAACATGTCCCACCTGCTCGACTCCGTCGACGCCGCGTCGCTGCGCAGCGACGTCCCGGCCTTCCGCCCCGGTGACACCGTCAACGTCCACGTCCGCGTGATCGAGGGCAACCGCTCCCGTATCCAGCAGTTCAAGGGCGTTGTCATCCGTCGCCAGGGCGCCGGCGTCCGTGAGACCTTCACGGTCCGCAAGGTCTCCTTCAGCGTCGGCGTCGAGCGTACCTTCCCGGTGCACAGCCCGATCTTCGAGAAGATCGAGCTCGTGACCCGCGGTGACGTGCGTCGCGCCAAGCTGTACTACCTCCGTGAGCTGCGCGGCAAGGCCGCGAAGATCAAGGAGAAGCGCGACAACTGAGTCCGCCCGGCACATGCGGGGCCCTATAGGCTCTGCGCCTGATGGACACAGGGGTACACCTCCCGGAGCGCGACCGCGCCGATCCCGCCGAACAGCGGGATGAGCGGTCGCGCTTCGGCGTACGTACACAGCGGTATGCGCTGCTCGCCGTGGCGGCCGCCGCCGTGGTCGCGCTGGTCAACGTCTTCGTGGCCCAGCCCTTCGAGATCCCCAGCGGGTCGATGGAGAACACCCTGCGGGCAGGGGACCGCGTGCTGGTCAACAAACTGGCGTACCGTTTCGGCGAGGCGCCCGCCAGAGGCGATGTCGTGGTGTTCGACGGCGAGGGATCGTTCGTCCAGGACTCCGGCGGGAGCGACTACGTCAAGCGGGTCATCGGTGTCGGTGGGGACCGGGTGACCTGCTGCGACGAGCGGGGCAGGATCACCGTCAACGGGCGCCCGCTGGACGAGACCTATCTTTACCCCGGGGACACGCCGTCCCGGGTAGCGTTCGACATCGAGGTTCCGAAGGGGAGGCTGTGGGTGATGGGTGACCACCGTGCCGACAGCCGCGATTCCCGTGACCATCTGGGCGACCCCGGAGGGGGCACCGTTCCGGTGGACAAGGTGATCGGCCGGGCCGAGGCGACCTTCTGGCCGCTGGGCCGCCGCCGCTCCCTGGACGGCGCCCATGGGTAGCCGCGGGCGGGCGAACGCCGGCCAGCCGAGCCGTGCCGAGTACCTGGGAGAGGAGCCGGCGGGCCCGCGCAGGGGCGGCGGCCGGGCCGAGCGGCGCAAGCTGGCGCGGAAGGTCAAGCGCAGGCGGCGTCGTTCCGCGGCCAGGGAGATACCCCTGCTCATCGGGGTCGCGCTGCTGATCGCGCTGGTGCTCAAGACCTTCCTGCTGCAGGCCTTCGTCATCCCGTCGGGCTCGATGGAGCAGACGATCAGGATCGGGGACCGCGTCGTCGTCGACAAGCTCACGCCGTGGTTCGGCTCCCGGCCGCAGCGCGGCGACGTGGTGGTGTTCAAGGACCCCGGCAACTGGCTGGAGGGCGAGCAGGCCCAGTCCGGCGAGGACCCGGTGGTCGTGAAGCAGGTCAAGGAGTTCTTCACCTTCATCGGGCTGCTGCCGTCCGCGGACGAGCAGGACCTGATCAAGCGGGTGGTCGCGGTCGGCGGCGACACGGTGAAGTGCTGCGACGCCCAGGGGAAGATCACCGTCAACGGGACCCCGCTGGACGAGCCCTACATCCATCCGGGCAATCCGCCGTCGGAGATCAAGTTCACGGTCAAGGTCCCGCCGAACCGGCTCTTCGTGATGGGTGACCACCGGTCCAACTCCGCGGACTCCCGCTTCCACCTCAAGGACGCCGGCGACGGCACCGTGCCGGAGAACCTGGTGGTGGGCAGGGCCTTCGCCGTGGCCTGGCCGATGGGGCACTGGGCGGGGCTGCAGGAACCGGCGACGTACTCCGGCGTCGCCGCGCCGGGGGGTTCGGGCGCGTCTGCCGCGAGGGCGGGCCCGGGAGTGGCAACATCCAACAATCGGCAAGGAATGACCCCGCTCCCGACTCCTGCGGAACTCCCGCTCGTTATGGGGGTGGTGGGCTTGCGCCGCATATGGCGCGGGCGGCAGCGCGCAGCAAGCGGAGTAAGGAGTGGATGTGGGGGACCTGGTGGTCGGCGCAAGGTCCGGACGCGGAGAGCCGGAGGATCGGGACCCCACGTCGGGCGGCTCGGCGGGCGACGGCGAGGCGCCGCTCGGAAAGAAAGGCCCGGACGCGGGCGCGGAAACCTCCGAAGAGGCGAGTGACACGAAGGGCCGTGACGGCGACGCGGGCAAGAAGCAGCAGCAACGTTCGTTCTGGAAGGAACTGCCGCTGCTGATCGTCATCGCGCTCGCGCTGGCCTGGCTGATCAAGACCTTCCTGCTGCAGGCGTTCTCCATCCCCTCGGCGTCGATGGAGAACACCCTGAGGATCGGCGACCGGGTCCTGGTCGACAAGCTCACGCCCTGGTTCGGCTCCGAGCCCGAGCGCGGCGAGGTCGTCGTCTTCCACGACCCGGGCGGCTGGCTCGGCGAGACCGTCCCGGTGGACACCAACCCGGTGACGAACGCGATCCAGAAGGGTCTGAGCTTCGTCGGCCTCATGCCGTCCGCGGAGGAGAAGGACCTGATCAAGCGAGTCATCGCGGTCGGCGGGGACACGGTGGAGTGCAAGGGCACCGGCCCGGTCAAGGTGAACGGCAAGGCGCTGGACGAGCCGTACATCTACCCGGGGAACACCCCCTGCGGTGACCGTCCCTTCGGCCCGATCAAGGTCCCGGACGGCCGCATCTGGGTGATGGGCGACCACCGGCAGGACTCCCTGGACTCCCGTTACCACCAGAACCTGCCGGGCAACGGCACGGTCTCCGTGGACGAGGTCGTCGGCCGCGCGGTCGTCGTGGCCTGGCCGATCAGCAACTGGTCCACCCTCCCCGTGCCCAGCACCTTCGACCAGCCCGGCATCAACGCGGCGGCCGCGGGTCTGCCGGCCGCGGGTCTGCCGGCCGCGGGCGGACTGGCCGGTGCGGTCCCGCTGGTGCTGTGGCGGCGGCGCCGTCTGATCAACCGGGCCGGGTGAGAGGGCTGCCCTCGGTCCGTACCGCCGGGTAGGGTGCGGACGCATGAGCACGAGCACACGCACGGGCACGCGGACGGCGACGGGGCGAGCAGGCGAACAGGGCGGCGGGCGGACCGGACGGATAGTCTCCGGTCTGGCCGTCGCCCTCGGCTGCGTGCTGTTCCTCGGCGGTTTCGTCTGGGGTGCGCTGGTCTACCAGCCGTACACCGTCCCCACCGGATCCATGACCCCGACCGTCGACGCGGGCGACAAGATCCTCGCCCAGCGGATCGACGGCTCCGATGTGCGGCGCGGGGACATCGTGGTCTTCACCGACCCGCTGTGGGGCGACGTCCCCATGGTGAAGCGGGTCGTGGCGGTCGGCGGTGACAAGGTGGCCTGCTGCGACAAGCAGGGACGGCTCACGGTCGACGGCAAGCCGGTCGACGAGCCGTTCCGGCTCGACCCCGAGGGCCCGGCGTCGCCGACCTCCTTCTCGGCCACCGTTCCCCGAGACAACCTGTTCATGATGGGCGACAACCGGGCGACGTCCGAGGACTCCCGCTTCCGCCTCGGCGACGCCGACAACGGCTCCGTGCCGCGCAGCACGGTGTCCGCGCGGGTCGACGGTGTGGCCTGGCCGCTCGGCCGCGCGGGCGTGGTCGCCAGGACCGGCGCGTTCGCCGCACTGCCGGGCGACGGGCCCTCCGGCCCCGGGCCGCTGCGCACGGTGGGCGTGGCGCTCGCGGCCGGCGTGGTCCTGATCTTCGCTGGTGCGGCCTACGGCCCGGTTGCGGACCGGGCCCGGCGGCGGAGGGCGGCGCGATAACGATGCGACGGCGCGCGGCCCGGGTCGTCCTCCTGGACCCCTCCGACCGGATCCTGCTGCTCCACGGGTACGAGCCGGACGACCCGTCCGTCACCTGGTGGTTCACCCCGGGCGGCGGTGTCGAGGAGGGCGAGAGCCTGGACGTCGCGGCGCGCCGCGAGCTCGCGGAGGAGACCGGGATCACCACGGCCCTGCTCGGGCCGGTGCTGTGGGAGCGCTCGTGCGCCTTCGACTTCGACGGCCGGCGCTGGGAGCAGGACGAGTGGTACTACCTGGCCCGCACCGACGACGTCCGGGTGCACACGGCCGGTCTCACCGAGCTGGAGCAGCGCAGCGTCGACGGCCTGCGATGGTGGACCTGTGAGGAACTGCTCGCCTCGCATGAGACGGTGTACCCGACCAGGCTCGCCGAGCTGCTGCGCGCATTGCTCGACGAAGGTCCCCCATTGTCCCCGATTCACCTGGGGACGGAGCGTGACTGACGCACAATGGGGGGACGTACGGCTGAAGGGGAACATGCCATGAGCGCCGAGGACCTCGAGAAGTACGAGACCGAGATGGAGCTGAAGCTCTACAGGGAGTACCGGGATGTCGTCGGCCTGTTCAAGTACGTGATCGAGACGGAGCGTCGTTTCTACCTCACCAACGACTACGAGATGCAGGTGCACTCGGTCCAGGGCGAGGTGTTCTTCGAGGTCTCCATGGCCGACGCGTGGGTGTGGGACATGTACCGGCCGGCGCGCTTCGTGAAGCAGGTGCGCGTGCTGACGTTCAAGGACGTGAACATCGAGGAGCTGAACAAGGCGGACCTCGACCTGCCCTCGGACGACTCCGGCTTCAACGGCTGAGCCGGCCGGGGCCGGCGGGTTGTCCACAGGCCCCGATCAAGATCATCTCTCGGGCACCACCTCCCTCACAGTGAGTGACGGAGGTGGTACCGATGAACGCCCGAGGAGCTTTCGGACGCTACGGCGAGGAACTGGCGGCACGGTCTCTGACCGAGGCCGGGATGACCGTGCTGGAGCGGAACTGGCGGTGCAGGCACCGCGAACGGCACGGCGAGATCGACATCGTGGCGGCGGACGGCGACGCGCTCGTGGTGTGCGAGGTGAAGTCGCGCGCGGAGTCCTGCGGTGAGCACCCGATGGCCGCCGTCACCCCGCGCAAGGCGGAGCGGCTGCGGCTGCTCGCCGAATGCTGGCTCGCCGACCACGGCGGACCGCCGCCGGGCGGGGTGCGGATCGACGTGGTCGGTGTGGTGCTGCCGCCCCGGGGCGCCGCCCGCGTCGAGCACGTGCGGGGGGTGGAGTGATGGGCTTCGCCCGGACGTGTTCGGTGGCGCTGCTGGGTGTGGAGGGCGTCGTCGTCGAGGTCCAGGCGGACCTGGAGGCGGGGGTGGCGGCGTTCACGCTGGTGGGGCTGCCGGACAAGAGCCTGAGCGAGAGCCGCGACCGGGTCCGCGCCGCCATCGTGAACAGTGGCGAGACCTGGCCGCAGAAGAAGCTCACCGTCGGCCTCAGCCCGGCCTCCGTCCCCAAGGGTGGCAGCGGCTTCGACCTGGCGGTCGCGTGCGCCGTCCTCGCCGCGAACGACCGCGTCGCCCCGCGCGACATCGCCGACCTGATGATGATCGGCGAGCTCGGCCTCGACGGCCGGGTCCGCCCGGTCCGCGGGGTGCTGCCCGCGGTCCTCGCCGCCGCCGACGCCGGGTACCGCCACGTCGTGGTCCCCGAGCGCACGGTCGCCGAGGCCTCGCTCGTACCGGGGGTCTCCGTGCTCGGGGTCCGCAGCCTGCGGCAGCTGATCGCACTGCTCAACGACGAGCTCGCCCCGGAGGAGGACGAGGAGCCCGCCGACGGGAGGCCGGACCCGATGCTGGCCGGCCTGACCCTGCCGGGCGCCGGCCACGGCACGGGGCTCGCCGACACCGGCACCCCGGATCTGGCCGAGGTCGCAGGGCAGGGCACCGCCAGGACCGCCCTGGAGGTCGCCGCCGCCGGCGGTCACCACATCTATCTGAAGGGGCCGCCGGGCGCTGGCAAGACGATGCTGGCCGAGCGGCTGCCCGGGCTGCTGCCGCCGCTCACCCGGCAGGAGGCGGTGGAGGTCACCGCCGTCCACTCGGTCGCCGGGATGCTGCCGCCGGGCCGGCACATGGTGGACCAGCCGCCGTACTGCGCGCCGCACCACTCGGCGACCATGCAGTCCCTGGTCGGCGGCGGAAACGGGCTGCCGCGGCCGGGTGCCGTCTCGCTCTCCCACAAAGGTGTGCTTTTTCTGGACGAAGCACCCGAATTCAATGGCCAGGCCCTCGACGCGCTGCGTCAGCCCCTGGAGTCCGGCCACGTGGTGATCGCCAGGGCGGCCGGAGTCGTCCGCCTTCCCGCGCGGTTCCTGCTCGTCCTCGCCGCCAACCCCTGTCCCTGCGGGCGGTACGGCTCACCCGGCGGGACGTGCGACTGCACGCCGAGCATGATCCGCCGCTACCAGGGGCGGCTCTCGGGGCCCCTCCTGGACAGGGTTGATGTGCGGGTCGAGGTGGAGGCCGTCAGCCGCTCCGAACTGATCGGGGGCGTCGGCTCCGCGGAGGCCACCGCGGTGGTCGCCACGCGGGTGCGGGAGGCCCGCGAGCGCGCCGCCGCCCGGTACGCGGACACCCCGTGGCGGCTCAACAGCGAGGTCCCCGGACATGAGTTGCGCACCCGCTGGGCCATGGCGCCCGGAGCCCTGCGTTCCGCGGAGCGGGACATGGAGCGCGGGCTCCTCACCGCGCGGGGACTCGACCGGGTCCTGCGGGTGGCCTGGACGGTCGCCGACCTCGCGGGCCGTGACCGGCCCGACGGCGTCGACATGGAGCGCGCCCTGGAGCTGCGCACCGGTGTGCGCCGCGGTATGGCGGCGGCGACGGGGGCCGCGCGATGACGCAGATGCCGCCCGGCACGGACACGGACACGGACGGGGACGCCGGGCCGGGCTTGGAGGAGGAGCCGCCACCGACGCCCGAGGAGCGTCTGGCCCGCGCCGCCGTGACGCGGATCGCCGATCCCGGCGACGGACTCGTCGACGCCTGGCTGCGGGAGCTCGGCCCCGTCGAGACCGTACGGGCCCTCACCGCCGGTGAAGAGCTGCCCGGTGCGGGCGAGCAGCGGGCGGCCGGATACGCCCTGCGGGCCCGCCGGACCCGGCCGGAGCGGGATCTGACGGCGGCCCGGGCCATGGGGGCCCGTTTCGTGTGCCCCGGTGACCCGGACTGGCCGCGGCAGCTCGACGACCTGGGCGGCGAGCGCCCGTACGGACTGTGGGTGCGCGGCGGCGCCTCGCTGCGGATGTGGGCGCTGCGGTCGGTCGCCGTCGTGGGCGCCCGCGCCTGCACCGACTACGGCTCCCACATGGCGGCGTCCCTCGGCGCCGACCTGGCGGAGGCCGGCTGGGTCACCGTCTCCGGGGCCGCCTACGGCGTCGACGGCGCCGCGCACCGGGGAGCGCTGTCCGTGACGGGGGCGACCGTGGGGGTCGTCGCCTCCGGAGTGGACGTGCCGTATCCGCCGGGTCATGCCGAGTTGATCGGACGCATCGCCGAACAGGGGCTGCTCATCGGTGAATTGCCACCCGGATCGCATCCCACCCGCAGCCGCTTCGTGCTCCGCAACCGCGTGATCGCCGCCCTCACCCGGGGCACCGTCGTCATCGAGGCCCAGTACCGCAGCGGCTCCCTGATCACCGCCCGCCGGGCCCGCAAGCTGGGCCGTTTCGTCATGGGCGTGCCGGGACCCTGCACCTCGGCGCTGTCCCAAGGGGTCCACGAGCTGCTGCGCGCCGAGGGGGTCCTGGTCACCGGCGCCGCCGACGTCATCGAACTCGTCGGCCGCATCGGCGGGGACCTCGCGCCCGAGCGCCGCGGGCCGGTCCTGCCGCGGGATCTGCTCCCGTCCGCGGCCGCCCGGGTCCTGGAGGCCCTGCCCGCCCGGGGCGGGGCCGGCGTAGCGGAGCTCGCGGTCGCCGCCGCGAGCACCCCCGACGACACCCTGACCAGGCTCCATGAGCTGCACGCCCTCGGTTTCGTCGAACGGGACGGCCCGCGCTGGAAGTTGTCGCAAGGCCGTGAGGCGGCTCCCACGGCTCCCACGGCAGAGGGAGGTGGCCAAGCCGACACGCTCTCCCGGTGAACACACCATCAGGTGACAGGACGGTTCTTGACCTGGGACCCCCTGGATGGCGAGGTTATGGGGACGCCCGAACGTCGCCCTGAGCGACGGTATGGTCACGCTACGCTCAAGGAGGTTCGAGTCCCGCCCGTCCCTCAGGTCACGCAGAACGGCTCAGATCGACGCATGCACCGGCACACTCCCGGGCACGAAGGCAGCACGGCGGCGACCGCCGTCACCGGAAACCCCCGGCCGCCCGCCCCCACCTCGCTCGACGCGCTGTGGCGGACCTACAAGTCCACGGGGGACGCACGCCTGCGCGAGCAGCTGATCCTGCACTACTCACCCCTGGTGAAGTACGTCGCGGGACGCGTGAGCGTCGGCCTGCCGGCCAACGTGGAACAGGCGGACTTCGTCTCCTCCGGGGTCTTCGGGCTCATCGACGCCATCGAGAAGTTCGACCCAGAGCGCGCGATCAAGTTCGAGACCTACGCGATCACCAGGATCCGCGGGGCCATGATCGACGAGCTGCGCGCCCTGGACTGGATCCCGCGCTCGGTGCGCCAGAAGGCCCGCGCGGTGGAGCGCGCCTACGCCACCCTCGAGGCCTCCCTGCGGCGCACCCCGACCGAGTCCGAGGTCGCCGCCGAGATGGGCATCGCCCTGGAGGAGCTGCACGGCGTCTTCAGCCAGCTCTCCCTGGCCAACGTCGTCGCCCTGGAGGAACTGCTCCACGCGGGCACCGACGGCGGCGACCGGCTCACCCTGGTCGACACCCTGGAGGACACCGGCGCCGACAACCCCGTCGAGGTCGCCGAGGACCGCGAGCTGCGCCGCCTGCTGGCCCGCGCCGTCAACACGCTGCCCGAGCGCGAGAAGACCGTGGTCACCCTCTACTACTACGAGGGGCTCACCCTCGCGGAGATCGGCCAGGTGCTCGGGGTCACCGAGAGCAGGGTCAGCCAGATCCACACCAAATCCGTTCTGCAATTGCGCGCGAAACTGGCCGACGTCGGCCGTTGACGCCGCTTTGCCCACGGGTGCGCCCGATGACAGCGCCGCTTCCGTACAGTGGTGAGGTGCCCAAGATTCGAGCGGCCTCGGTGGCCGAGCACCGGTCGATGCAGCGTGACGCCCTGCTGGACGCCGCGCGCAGTCTGCTCTCCGAAGGCGGGACGGAGGCCCTGACCTTCCCCGCCCTCGCGGAGCGCACCGGGCTCGCCCGGTCCTCCGTCTACGAGTACTTCCGCTCCCGGGCCGCAGTCGTCGAGGAGCTGTGCGCCGTCGACTTCCCCGTCTGGGCGGCCGAGGTCGAGGCGGCCATGGAGGCCGCCCCCACCGCCGAAGCCAAGATCGAGGCGTACGTCCGCAGCCAGCTCACGCTCGTCGGTGACCGCCGGCACCGGGCCGTGGTCGCGATCTCCGCGGGCGAACTCGACTCGGGCGCCCGTGAGAAGATCCGCGCCGCCCACGGTGGTCTGGTCGCCATGGTCGTCGAGGCGCTCGCCGGGCTCGGCCACCATGAGCCGAGGCTCACCGCGATGCTGCTCCAGGGCATCGTCGACTCCGCGGTCCGCCGGATCGAACTCGGCGCCGCCGAGGAGCCGGACGCCATCGCCGACGCGGCCGTCACCATGGCCCTGCGCGGCGTCCTGGGCTGACCGGCGGGACCTTCCCGAGCGCCTCGATCGCACCGGCCACCGTTCCGGCCACCCCTTCCGGCAAGGGCACCCCGAAGACCGGCAGGAGTCGCGACGGCCCGCCGCGCAGCATCCCGTCCGGCAGCAGCGACAGCGGGTCGAGGTAGACCTCCCCGCGCAGCAGCCCCCAGTGCAGGCAGCCACCGGGGCAGTGCCACGGGCCTTCCGAGAGCACCCCCACCTCCTGCCCCGCTCCGACCTCGTCGCCCACCGCGACCGAGGCCCGCACCGGCTGGTACGTGATGCGCAGCCCGCCGGCGAGCTCGATCGCCACGACCCCGCGCCCCGCCACCTGACCGGCGTACGACACCCTGCCGGGCGCCGCCGCGCGCACCGGTGCGCCGGGCCCCGCGCGCAGGTCCACCCCGCGGTGCCCCGCCGCCCACGGCACCGCGGGCGGATCGAACCCCCGCTCCACGACCGGTCGCCGGCCCCCGCCGGACGGATCCACCGGCCAGGCCCGGTCCGTGCCCCCGCCGGCCGGGACGACCGGCGTCCGGGCACCGGCCCCCACCGGGTGCACGAGCCCCCCGAGCCACGTCAGTACCGCCAACACCACCACCGCGTATGTCCTCATGGTCCAACGGTGACGTGTTCCGTCGTCGCCGGATGATCATGGAAGCGGCCTGTGGACAACCTCGTACGGCCCCCGCCCCCAGGCACGCTGTCGCCCGCCGCTCCGGCGGTCCCGTACACTTTCCATGGCGATCCGGGTCACCGGGTCGACTTCGCACGCCCCGCCACCGCCCTACAGCGAGCGGTGGACGCGCTCCTCGGTCCCTCGTGGCACGGCGCGTTCGGGGCGTCAGGCGCGGCCGCCGTCCGGCGACCGCGAAAACCGAGTACCCCTAGGAGTACGGCCATGGCCGTCGTCACGATGCGGGAGCTGCTGGAGAGCGGCGTCCACTTCGGGCACCAGACCCGCCGCTGGAACCCGAAGATGAAGCGCTTCATCTTCACCGAGCGCAACGGCATCTACATCATCGACCTGCTCCAGTCGCTGTCGTACATCGACCGCGCCTACGAGTTCGTCAAGGAGACCGTCGCACACGGCGGCACCATCCTCTTCGTCGGTACGAAGAAGCAGGCCCAGGAGGCCATCGCCGAGCAGGCGACCCGCGTCGGCATGCCCTACGTGAACCAGCGCTGGCTGGGCGGCATGCTCACCAACTTCTCGACCGTCTACAAGCGCCTGCAGCGCCTGAAGGAGCTCGAGGAGATCGACTTCGAGGACGTGGCCGCCTCCGGCCTCACCAAGAAGGAGCTCCTGGTCCTCTCCCGTGAGAAGGAGAAGCTGGAGAAGACCCTGGGCGGCATCCGCGAGATGCAGAAGGTGCCGAGCGCCGTCTGGATCGTGGACACCAAGAAGGAGCACATCGCCGTCGGTGAGGCGCGCAAGCTCCGCATCCCGGTCGTCGCGATCCTCGACACCAACTGCGACCCCGACGAGGTCGACTACAAGATCCCGGGCAACGACGACGCGATCCGCTCCGTCACCCTGCTGACCCGTGTGATCGCCGACGCCGTCGCCGAGGGCCTCATCGCCCGCTCCGGTGCCGCCACCGCCGGTGACAAGGCCGAGGGCGAGCCGCTGGCCGCCTGGGAGCGCGAGCTGCTCGAGGGCGACAAGGCGAAGGCCGAGGAGACCGCCGCCGAGGCTGCTCCGGCTGCCGAGGCCGCTGAGGCGCCTGCCGCCGAGGCCGCTGAGGCGCCCGCCGCCGAGGCCGCGCCGGCTGCCGAGACCGCCGAGGCGCCCGCCGCCGACGCCGAGCAGGCCTGAGCCTCAGCCCGCCTTCCGATGCGTGTGAGGACGGCGGGGGCTCCGGCCCCCGCCGTTCGTCCGTAGAACCACCGCTCACCGGATCCACCGACTTCCGAGAAGAGACTGACAGACCATGGCGAACTTCACCGCCGCCGACGTCAAGAAGCTCCGCGAGCTGACCGCCGCGGGCATGATGGACTGCAAGAAGGCGCTCGAGGAGGCCGAGGGCGACCTGGACAAGGCCGTCGAGATCCTCCGCGTCAAGGGCCAGAAGGGCGTCACCAAGCGCGAGGGCCGCTCCGCCTCCAACGGCGCCGTCGTGTCCCTGATCGCCGGTGACAACAGCGAGGGTGTCCTCGTCGAGCTCAAGTGCGAGACCGACTTCGTCGCCAAGGGCGACAAGTTCATCGCCGCCGCCGACGCCCTCGCCGCCCACGTCGCCGCCAGCAAGCCGGCCGACCTGGAGGCGCTGCTCGCCTCCGAGATCAAGGACGGCCAGACCGTCCAGGCCTTCGTCGACGAGGCCAACGCCACCCTCGGCGAGAAGATCGTCCTGGACCGCTTCGCCCAGTTCACCGACGGCTACGTCGCCTCCTACCTGCACCGCACCAGCCCGGACCTGCCCCCGCAGGTCGGTGTCCTGGTCGAGCTGGACAAGGCCGACGCCCAGGTCGCCAAGGACGTCGCGCAGCACATCGCCGCCTTCGCCCCCACCTTCCTGTCCCGCGAGGAGGTGCCCGCCGAGACCGTCGAGAACGAGCGTCGCGTCGCCGAGGCCACCGCCCGCGAGGAGGGCAAGCCCGAGGCCGCCCTGACGAAGATCGTCGAGGGTCGCGTCAACGGCTTCTTCAAGGAGAACGTCGTTCTCGAGCAGGCCTTCGCCAAGGACAACAAGAAGACCGTCCAGAAGGTCCTGGACGAGGCCGGCGTCTCGCTCAAGCGCTTCGCCCGCTTCCGCGTCGGCGTCTGAGCGACCACCGCGCAAGCGATTGACCGACGGCCCCGCTAGGGTCGTACGCAGCCGGCCGCTCACCGGCAGGCCGCAGTTGTGACGAGGAGGCCATTGCCCACAGGGAACCATCACGGACCCTCGGCAATGGCCTTCTTCGTACGTGCACGAGGAGATCTCCATGGAACAGGACGCCGACAAGGCACCCACCGCCACCGGCAGCACCCACAAGGGCCGGTACCTGCTCAAGCTCTCCGGCGAGGCCTTCGCCGGCGGAGGGGGACTCGGAGTCGACCCCGACGTCGTGCACACGATGGCCCGCGAGATCGCCGCCGTCGTCCGCGATGGCTACGAGATCGCCGTCGTCATCGGCGGAGGCAACTTCTTCCGCGGTGCCGAACTCCAGCAGCGCGGCATGGACCGGGCCCGCTCCGACTACATGGGCATGCTCGGCACGGTCATGAACTGCCTCGCCCTCCAGGACTTCCTGGAGAAGGAGGGCATCCAGTCGCGGGTGCAGACGGCGATCACCATGGGCCAGGTCGCCGAGCCCTACATCCCGCTGCGCGCCGTGCGCCACCTGGAGAAGGGCCGCGTGGTGATCTTCGGCGCCGGTATGGGCATGCCGTACTTCTCCACCGACACCACCGCCGCGCAGCGCGCCCTGGAGATCCACGCCGAGGCGCTGCTGATGGGCAAGAACGGGGTCGACGGGGTCTACGACGCCGACCCCCGCTCGAACCCCGACGCGGTGATGTTCGACGCCCTGGAGTACGCCGACGTCATCGCCCGCGACCTGCGCGTCGCGGACCTGACGGCGATCACGCTGTGCCAGGACAACAAGCTCCCGATCCTCGTCTTCGAGCTGCTCGCGGAGGGCAACATCGCGCGGGCCGTGAAGGGTGAGAAGATCGGCACGCTCGTCAACGACACGGGCGCCCGCTGACGGACGGCGCCGGCCGCAATCCGGCCTGCGATCCGCCCGGAACGGGGATGGACAAGACGCTGCCGGTCGGACACCGTGCAGGAAAGACGCGCGCAAGGGCCGAGGCTCTGCCTTCTGAATACCAGGAGCACATGGTGATTGAAGAGACCCTCCTCGAAGCCGAGGAGAAGATGGAGAAGGCCGTCGTCGTCGCCAAGGAGGACTTCGCCGCGATCCGCACCGGCCGCGCCCACCCGGCGATGTTCAACAAGATCGTGGCGGACTACTACGGTGCCCCGACCCCGATCAACCAGCTCGCCTCCTTCGCGGTGCCCGAGGCGCGGATGGCCGTGATCACCCCGTTCGACAACTCGGCGCTGCGCAACATCGAGCAGGCGATCCGGGATTCGGACCTGGGCGTCAACCCGACCAACGACGGCCGTATCATCCGGGTGGTCTTCCCGCAGCTCACCGAGGAGCGGCGCAAGGAGTACATCAAGGTCGCCCGCGGCAAGGCGGAGGACGCGCGGATCTCGATCCGCAGCGTGCGCCGCAAGGCCAAGGAGACCCTCGACAAGCTCGTCAAGGACGGCGAGACGGGCGAGGACGAGGTGCGCCGCGCGGAGAAGGAGCTCGACGACACGACCCACAAGTACGTGGCGCAGGTCGACGAGCTGCTCAAGCACAAGGAAGCCGAGCTGCTGGAGGTCTGATCCGGCACACCGCCGGACCGGACCCTCGGCGCCGCAGGCCCGCGGCTGAGCGACTCATCCACCCACCCACCCACCATCCGACCGACCCGGACCGGACGAAAACGCGAGGCGAAACTCCGTGAACGACTCTTCTTGGGGGCCCTCGCCACATGCCGGTTCCTGGGGAGGCGAGGATGAAGGGGCCACCCGGATGGGCGGCCCCTTGTTCCGCGACGACGCCCCCGAACCGGAGCGGCACTCCGCCCGGCCCGACCGTTCCGTGCCGCAGCCCTCGGCAGCGGGTGGGAACGGCGGCCGGGCGAAGAAGAGCGCGGGGCGCAACCTGCGCGCCGCGATAGGCGTGGGTGTCGGCCTTGGGGTCGTCATCATCGCCTCGCTCTTCATCGTCAAGGCTGTCTTCGTGGGCGTCGTCGCCGCAGCGGTCGTGGTGGGCCTGTGGGAGCTCACCTCGCGCCTGGCCGAGCGCAAGGAGATCCGGGCTCCCCTGGTGCCGCTCGCCGTCGGCGGCGCCGCCATGGTCGTCGCGGGCTACGTGCGCGGTGCCGAGGGCGCGTGGGTGGCGATGGCGCTCACCGCGCTCGCCGTACTGGTGTGGCGCATGACGGAGCCTCCGGAGAACTACCTCCGCGACGTCACGGCGGGCGTGTTCGCCGCCTTCTACGTGCCGTTCCTTGCCACGTTCGTGGTGATGATGCTCGCGGCGGGCGACGGCCCGTGGCGGGTCTTCGTCTTCCTGCTGCTCACGGTGATCAGCGACACCGGTGCCTACGCCGTCGGTTGGCGCTTCGGCACGCACAAGCTCGCTCCCCGCATCAGCCCCGGCAAGACCCGTGAGGGCCTGGTCGGCGCGATCGCCTTCGCGATGGCGGCGGGGGCCCTGTCCATGCAGTTCCTGATCGACGACGGCCGGTGGTGGCAGGGTCTGCTGCTGGGCCTCGCGGTGGCCGCCAGCGCGACCCTCGGCGACCTCGGCGAGTCCATGATCAAGCGGGACCTCGGCATCAAGGACATGGGCAAGCTGCTGCCCGGCCACGGCGGCATCATGGACCGCCTCGACTCGCTGCTGCCGACCGCCCCCGTGGTGTGGCTGCTGCTGGTCGTCTTCGTCGGCTCGGGCTGACCCCCCCAAGCCGGCCGTCAGCAGCTCAGCCCGGCTGCGACCCCGTCGCCACGGGCCGGGCGGGGTCCGCGCTCCACTCGCTCCACGAGCCGACGTACAGCGCGGCGTCGATCCCTGCGACGGCCAGGGCCAGCACCTGCTGCGCGGCCGAGACCCCCGAACCGCAGTACACGCCGACCCTGCCGCCGTCCGCCGTGACCCCCAGGGCGGCGAAACGGCCGGCCAGTTCGCGGGCGGGACGGAAGGTGCCGTCGGCGGTGACGTTCCCGGACGTCGGAGCCGACACGGCCCCCGGGATGTGACCGCCCACCGGATCCAGCGGCTCGACCTCGCCCCGGTAGCGCTCGGCCGCCCGCGCGTCCAGCAGCACCCCCGTACGGGCCAGCGCCGCAGCGTCGTCGGCGCTCAGCACCGGCAGCGCGCCCGGTACGGCCTCGAAGTCGCCGGGGTCCGGTGCGGTGGCCTGTGTGGTCAGTCCGCCGCCGCCGGCCGTCCAGGCGGGCAGTCCGCCGTCCAGCACGCGTACGTCGTCGTGGCCCGCCCATCGCAGCGTCCACCAGGCCCGTGCCGCGGCCCAGCCCTGGCCGCCGTCGTGGACGACGACCCGGCTGCCCCTGCGCACCCCGGCCCGCCGCATCGCCGCCGCGAACACCCCGGCGTCCGGCAGTGGATGCCGGCCGGCCGGGCCCGCCGGCCCGACGAGTTCCGCCTCCAGGTCGACGTACACCGCGCCCGCGATGTGACCTGCCTCGTACGCCGCGTGCCCGGACGGGCCCCCGCGCTCGTAGCGGACGTCCAGGAGCACGGGGGCGGTACCGTCGCGCAGGGCGGTGGCGAGCTCCGCGGCGCTGATGATCGTGTTCACCGGCCCATCCTGGCGCAGCCCGGCCGGGCCGGGAAGCCGGCCCTGCGTGCGGCGGTCTGCCGCTGCGCCCGACACCCCTCCCTGACCTGCGCTGTCGCCGCTCGTCGTGACGTCGGTCGCACGGTGCGGTGGCCCGTGACGCTGGTCGGCGGTCGGTCCGCCGCTTACACTCGAACGCGTGTACGAGCTTCCTCCGGATCCGCAGCGCCTGCGGGTGATACGCCTCTATCTGCAGATGCAGATCGCCGCAGTCGACGCCAAGATCCAGGAGGCGGAATCCGGTTCCCTGGTGGCGGCCGGGGCGGAGGCCGGAGATGACGCCGTTCCGCGGACTCGGGGCGGGAAGCGCGGTCGCACCTCCGCCTGGCGGCTGCAGAGCGTGCCCGATCCGCGCGGCGGTGCGGGGCGGGGCGTCCTTCATCGCGACGACTGCCGCGTGCCCGGGGGTGGGCGGCTGAACCGCCAGGAGTTCGAGGTCGCCCTCGGCATGCCGGACGTCGCGCCGTGCGAGATCTGCCACCCGGAATCGGAGCGCACCCCGTGAGATCCAGGACCGCGTCCGCGTCCCGAGTGGCCCGACGTGACGGTCAGTCAAGTCGCTGCGCGGCACCCGCCCGAGCCGGTCCGGCGCCCCGAACCGCTCGGAGCAGGACGGCCATCCGCCGGGTCCACCCACGCAAGATCACCCGGGCTGTGGCGGAATCCACGGTTCCGGCAACGGCATTGTCACACCCTGCGCGCCCACTGTGTACGTGCCGTCGCTCCGGAAGGGAGGCCGTCGGCGCGTGCGCGTGTCCAGGGCGGGGAGAGCGGGGGAAGTGATGAGCGGTCACCGGACGGTGGAACAGATCCTCGGTGAGCGGTGGGAGGAGTACGCCGAGGAGGCACTCGCCGAGGCAGGGCAGGATCATCCGGGCCGGGCGATGGTCGTCGAGGCCTTCGGCGAACCCGAGCCGTTCGAGGAACTGATCGCGCCCTTCGGGCCCCGGTGGCCGGGGTCGGCGGCGCCCCCGGCCGGCCCTCGGACCGATCCCGACGAACTCGCCGCCAAGGTCCTCGCCGAGCTGGCGGACGACGAGGAGGTAAGCGAGGGCGACGCGTGGGGCGTCGTGCAGCGGGCCCGCAGCGCGGACGTACCCTCCCTCGCCGACGAGCGCGGGCTGCCGGACCTGTGGTCGTCCGACGTCGAGGAGCTGTGCACGGTGCTGCGGTCGTGGGAGGACCGCTTCGGCATACGCCTGCTGGCGCTCGACCGTGAACGCCTGGTCGTCTCGGTGGCCGCACCGCCGACCACCATGGCCGAGGCGCTCGCCGTGGCGGCGGAGCACTTCGCCTTCTCGCCGGACACCATCACCCAGGCGGGTGATCACGACACCCTGCGTACCTTCGCGGCCCACGAGCTCCTGGGCAAGCAGATGTGGGGCTTCTGGTGGGACTGACCGGGCCGGCCCGGCGCGCTCGCGACCGCGTGCCCTCCCCGGGTGCCGGGCGGGAGGGCACGCGACGGTGGGAGCGGGTCAGCTCGTCTCGGTCTCCGGGCATGTGCGCGGGATCGGCCGGGAGGCGTCGGGGTGCGCCGGGCGGAGGGGCTGGAAGTAGTGCGTGAGGGCCCAGAGGCCGACGCGGGCTCCCGCGAGGCAGCCTGCGGTGTCTGCCGTCCGGGTGTGGATGCCGGCCCACACACGGGCGTCGATCATGTCCTGGTTGAGCTGCACGGCGTCGTCGTAGTGCCGTGTGGTGCCCGTGGCGTCGGACGTGAAGGTGAGGTCGATGCGAGTCGTGCCGAGGAGCCCCGTCAGGGTCTGGGCCACGGCGCCGGCGACCGCGGCGTGCCCGCTGATGTGGTCGGGGTGAGGTGGCGTGACGAGCAGCGGCTGCCACAGCGGATCCGGCTCGGTCGCCGGGTTGCCGTCGGTTCCGGCCAGTTGGACGGCCGTGATCGGCCGCCAGGATCCGTAGTGGAGCTTGGCGTCCCACGCGGTGATGACGGCGTCGGTCGCGGCGGAGTTCGCCGCGGCGAACAGCCGGGCCGTGTCGGCGATGTCCAGGCCGTGGCGGGCGCTGTGGTCGCGGAACGCGGCCTGGAGCTGCAGGGCCAGGTTGCCCCCGAAGAACAGGGCGGTCTCGGTCTGCGGCGCGGTGCGGGGCGAGCCCGTCCGTGCGCCCATGGTCCTCACCTCGTTCACGTCCCGGGCGTAGCGGGCCGAGGTCAGGGCGGGCGGCGGCCCGGGCCGGAACTGGGACGGTGAGGCGAGCAGCAGCGGCCGCAGCCGGGCGAGCCAGGTGTCGATGAACGGGAGGTTCCCGGGCAGCGTGGGCCGCCAGACGCCCGGAGTCGGCGGGGTGGTGAAGTCCACCGCCAGGAACCGGCCGTCGCCTTGCCGTAGTTGGATGACGCGGTCGGCGGCGCGCGCCCCGAAGGCCACACCCTGCCGCTTGGCGTTGCCGTCGGGGATCCGGGCGAGCGAATCGGCGTACGCGGTGTCGAGCAATGTGCGGGACGCGGGGAAGTCGGAGAGCAGGACGTGGTGTGCGGCGGTCACTGCCGCCGCCTCCGGCGACGCGCCGGCGGGCCCGCGGGCGTGCCACTTGTAGGGTGCGTAGCGGCCCTCGATGCCGACCACGGCGTTGTAGACGGCGACCGAGACGAACCCGTGCCAGACGACGGCCTGCCCCGAGGGCCGGGTCGGGCCCAGGCTGGTGCCGATGACGTCCGTGGCGATGGCGTTCCACTCACGTATCGCGGCCGGATCGGCCGCGGGCTCCCGGCCCTTGCCCGCGGCCTGGGCCGGGGCGAGGGCGCCGGCCGACACCGCGGTGGCGGCGAGGGCCGCGGACACGACCATGCCGGTGAGCCGTCCGTACCACCGCGAGAGCCGCCCGGAGGGCGGCGCGGTCCTGTCTGCAGCACTCATGGGGAGACTCCTCGTCGACATCGGGCCCGAGCCGGGCCGGAGGGAATTCCGTTCCGGTTCGGGCCACATCGACGTGGTTCCTACCCATGGCCGGGCGTGACGGCCGCCTGGCCCGTCAGGTGCGCGGCCGGTTCCCGTCCGCCGCCTCACAGGCGGGACCCACCCTGGGCTGACGGCCTCTCGTACGACCGGCCACACCGGTGCCCGTCGTTCGGCGGGCGCACACTGCGACGGGCCGTCGACCCGGGCCGGTCAGGGGATGGCGACCGGGGGCGGCTGGAAGGTGCCCGGCAGCGGGCTCCAGGCACTGCAGACCGGCAGGGCACCGGTGATGGTGCAGCGGCTCTCCGCCACGTCCCCGCGGAAGGTGATGACCTTGACCGACAGTTCCGATACCGAGGAGGTGCTCACGCTCGCGCCGCACACCCCGGTGCCGGGGTACCCGGGGAGCGCACTGAGGTCCTGCCAGGTGTAGGTGCCGCCCACCGGGACGGTGTCGCGCTGACCGATGAACGTCCGGCCGCGGATCACGGCGACGGAGAAGTCGCGGTTGGTCGTGTTGGCCACGCCGGTGGAGTCGATGTCACACCCCGAGAGCCTGCCGGGGCCGGGGTAGGGGGCCAGGAAGGGCCCGCGCCCGGGGCCGAGGAGGGGACCGGCCGGGTCGAGGACCGGGCCGTTGCCGGTGGTGTCGAGGAGGGGCCCGCGACCGGGGCCGAGGAGGGGGTCGGTGTCGAGGAGAGAACCGGAGCCGAGCAGAGGGCTGAGGCCGAGTCCGGGACCGATGCCGAGTCCGGGACCGGGACCGGGACCGGGGTCGAGATCTCCGTCGGGGTACGGGTAGTCGTCATATGGATCGGGCCACGGGAAGCTCGACGCCGGCGACCCGGGCGAGGCCGCGTCGTTCGTGTCGGCGGCCTGAGCCGTCGTCAGGGAGGCCGCGGATATCGCGGTGGCGATCAGGGCCGCCGGCACCACCGTGCCGACGAGCCGTCCGAACCGTCGAAGGGACCGCCTGGAGGGCGGAGGGGTCCTGTCTGCAGGACGCATGGAGACACTCCTCGTCGATCTCTGGCCGGCACCGAACCGGAGGGCCTTCCGGCACGGCTCGGGCCCCTGTCGACGGGATCCGTACCCGCGCCCACCGGCGTCCGGCGCCAAGGTCATCCCAGTGGCGCAGCCCGTTCTCGGCCGCCGGGCCGCGCTCACCCGATCGACGCCCCGCGCCTGGACAGACCCTGACCGTGCGTGAGCCGTACAGCACTGGCCAACGTTCGCGGGGTGCGGGCGGCCCCGGGAGCCTCAAGGTGCAGGCCAGGAAGCATTCATGACATATATATGGAAAACGGGTGTGGCCCGGAAGGATCCCGAGCGAGGACGAGGTGGCTGAGGTGGCGGAAGCCCCGACGGACGAGTCGGCCGGCGAGAGGTCGGTCGAGGAGGGGGGATACCGGCAGGAACTGAAACGTACCCTCGGCTCCTTCCAGGTCTTCGCGATCTCGTTCGCGTTCATCTCCGTGGCCGTCGGCATCTTCTCCACCTACGACGACGTGCTGCAGAACGCGGGCCCCGTCGGCATCTGGCTGTGGATCCTCGTCGCGGTCGGGCAGTCCCTGGTGGCCCTGGTGGTGGCTCAGCTCGCGGGACGCATCGCCCTCAGCGGCTCCTCGTACCAGTGGGCCTCACGGCTGGCGAACCCGAAGGTAGGGTGGGGATTCGGCTGGCTGACGTTCTGCTACCTGTCGATCGCCGTGGTCGCCATCGACAACGCCCTCGCGAGCCAGGCGTTCATGCCGCTCGCCGGCATGAGGCCGGACGAGGACACGGCCCGCGTCATCACGCTCGTGGTGCTGCTCGTCCAGGCCGTGCTCGCGGTGGCGTCCACCCGCCTCGTCAGCCTGGTCAACAGCGCGGCGGTCGGGCTGGAGCTGGCGCTCGTCGTGGTGATGGCGGTCGCGCTCGTCGTCGCCGCGGCGGTCACGGGGAACGGCGCGGTCGGCAACCTCACGTCGCGCGGCATCACCGAGGGCGCCCCGCACTACTTCACCGTCGGCGGCGGGCTCATGATCGCGATGATCATGGGCCTGGCCACGCTCGTCGGCTTCGACTCCGCGGCGAACCTCGCCGAGGAGGCCAAGGACCCCTACCGCAGCGTCCCCCGAGCGATCGTCGGTTCGGTCGTGGCGGCGGGGCTGCTGGGCATGCTCTTCCTGATCACGCTCACCGTGGCCATCGAGGACATTCCGCGGATCAGCCGCGACGGCTCCCCGGTCGCCACGATCATGCGGGACCAGCTCGGCCCGGTGACGGAACGGACGCTGCTGGTCGCGATCACCTTCGCCTTCTTCGGGGCGGGGATGGTGGTGATGGTGGCGTGCTCGCGGATCATCTTCGCGATGTCGCGCGACGGGCGCTTCCCCGCGCACCGGATCATGCGACGGGTCAACCCGCTTACGCACACCCCGATCCCGGCCACCGTGCTCATCCTCGCCATGGGGGTCGTCCTGATGGTGGCGCTGCCGGGCGCCGCACTGCTGGAGCTCATCACGGCGTCGACGATCCTCCCGGCGCTCATCTACGGCTCGACGATCGTCCTCTACCTGGCGGTACGCCGGCGCCTGGGCCGCCGCAAGGGCGCCTTCGACCTGGGACGCCTCGAGCTGCCTGTCGCCCTCGCCGCCCTGGCTTGGACGGTCGTCGCGCTCATCGCCCTGGTGACACCGCGCGAGGCGCTGGTGCCCCTGGTGATCGTGGTGGGCCTGCTCGTCCTCGGCGGGCTGTTCTTCCTCGGCATGCTGGTCTTCGACCGCCGGTCACTGGAGGCCGAGCCCGGCGGGGTCGACGTCTTCAAGCACTGAGCTGCCGCGAACGCGGCGGCCGGGGCCGCTGACGGCACGATCACGGAACCAGCGGTCAGGCTTCCCATCGGGCCGGCAGGTCGTCGCGGATCCGCTTGAGATCCCCGGTCGTGCGTCCGTGCGCGTGGAGCCAGCACCGGTCGAGCACCCCGTCGCGGCGCAGCAGGCGGCCCGGGGCCGCGTACCAGCGCAGGGGTGAGTCCTCCGTGGCGGCCCACATCGGGTGGTCGGGCAGGTCGACCCGCGTGTAGCGCGCCGCGAGGTTCGGCAGGAGAGCGTCCGGCAACTCGCAGGCGCCGTAAAGGCTTCCTGCCCCGAGCAGCGACTCGCTCAGCACCAGCTCCACCCAGGCCACGGACATGCGGTCGAGGAACGGGACCCACCCCTCGTGCGACTCCACCACCACGGGCGGATCGTCCCGCTCGACCCGGTCCAGTGGGATGCCCCATGACGCGCAGTCCTGGTTCTCTGCGCGGAAGACGAGGACGCCGCCGAAGCCGTCGTCCACATGCAGACCCATCGGCGGGACCAGTGGATCCTGCTGCCTGGTCAGGTCGTCGCGGCGGCCGAGCAGCGCGTAGCCCTCCCGCAGGGCGGCGGGAAGCTCGAAGCCCAATTCGGCCTCGGCGGCATCCAGTTCGGCGGCGGTGCAGCCGTCCTCGGGACGCAAGGGGCGTCCCGTCCACTCGTCGGCGAACCGGCGCACGAAGTCCCAGGCCTGGGAGCGGCTGGTCACCCCGCCTCGCAGCGCCACCGCCACGTCGAGAGCACCGGACATGACGCATACGCTACCGTCCGGGTTCCCACCTGGGCCTGAATGTCGGAGCCGGGTGCTGGCTTCCGCGGTCCAAGGGAAACGGGAAGGGGCTGGCCGACGAGCTGGTCCAGGAGGCCGGCACGCACTCGATCCTGGACATCTTCCGGGTCATAGGGCCTGACGAGACCCCGGAGTACAGCACCGTGGAACCTGTGACGGCCGTGCACACGTCAAGGATTTCGACGTCTTCCCCCGGTCGCGGTGGGTCGGACGGTGCGCAGTGCTGCACGACGACGAGGGCGTCCCTCAGGAGATCTACCTCTGGGGCCACTCAGGCGACTGAACGGCACGCCTGGCCGCGTTCCTCGGTCGCCGACCAGAGATGGGACGAGTCGATCAAGGAGAGGTGAAACTGCTCTGGCTCCCGGCATGGACGACCCGGTCCGCTACTGGTTCTGTTTGCTTCGCTCCGCCGCCTGGGCGGGGGTGTCGTAGTAGCCGGGTTTCGCCAAGAGCACGGAGCTGAAGTAGTAACCCTGCTCCTCTTCTGGCTCATCGTCGGCAGCGAATGGGCGCCAGAAGCCCAGGAGCAGGTCAGGAGCAAGGAAGGTCGCCGGATCGTCCGGATCCGGGTCAACGGTGGCGTACTCGCGCATGTGCTCGATTACTTCGCGTGCAGGGAGCGCGAAGACGTCCAGGTCTCGGAACGTCACTCGGTCGGTCTGCGCCAGGGGTCTCCCCAACTCGATGGCCTGCAGGGTGCCCTGCATGCACTCCATGCTGATCATGAGGCCGCTGGGGCGAAAGATGTGTTGCCCTGGGCGGTCGGACTCGGAGAGTGCAGAGTGATCGCGGAGCGAGTCCAGCGCCGCATTCGCTGCTTCCCGGGGCATGCCGATCTGGAGCGGACCGACGCCGAGCGGCGGGAGGAGATCAAAGTGCATACGGGCATGATGCCAAGCGGTCTTGTCCAAGCCCCGCCGGCCGCCATGGAACCGCTTCCGCCGGTCGTGGCCGAGGCCTGACGGCGAGGCGTCGGAATCGTGTAGGGCCGAACTGGCGAGAGGGCCCGGCTGACGGAGGTCTAGGGATCGGCCGTCCGAGGTCGCACAAAGACGACCAACACCTCCGGATCGCTTTGCTCTTCGGGGCCTGAGACTGCGATCCCTTCTCCAAGCTCCCGATCCATGCCACGCTCGCGACGTGATGACACCACAAGAACTGCTGGAGGCATGTCCGCCCGGTGAGGGGCCATATGCCTGCCCTTGCTGTCACCTGCTGACCCTGGAGTCGCGGTGCCGCTGGGAGATCTGCGAGGAGTGCGGATGGGAGGACGACGGCCAGGACGACCTCAACGCGGACGAGGTGTGGGGCGGACCGAACGGCTCGTTGAGCCTGACCGACGCCCGCCAGGAGTACGCAGACCACATCGCAAACCTCGGGACGGAGAAACCCGCGTCAGTCACGGTCGGCGGTGAAGGGCTGTGGTGGACTGCCGCCCAGCAGCTCATGCGCGACCAGGGGTACACCCCCTAGCGGACTTGGCCAGGGTGAGAGCATAGTCCTGATCACAGCCAGTTGACACCCGGTCGCATTCCGTCGTCGGGTTCCAGGTCGCCTCAGTCCACTGGATAACACTGCGGTCGCTCACCGCTCCCCTCCCTCGTGCCTACGAAGCCATTGCAGTGGCCAACCCGTACGTACGCCGCCATATTCGAACGCGCGAACGACGGTATTTGGTCGAGCCGGTTGCCACCAAACCGAGCAGGACGCCGACAAGCCGGAGCCTGCGGCCTGTCCGCCACTCAAGCCGAACAGCCGCAGACAGGGGTGTCACTGTGGCCTTTAGGCTCCCATTCATGATCGGCGGGGCGTGCCCCGCAGTGGTGAAAGGGGGCTGGGGTGGGCTGGTGGAATGGGACGCCGGAGCGTCGGGAGCGGTGGGTGCTTGATCCACTGGTCGGGGTGGGGCCACTGCGGTTTGGGATGGATTCCGGCGAGGTGAAGGCCGCCCTGGGCGGGCCGCGCGACGGCGCCACCTGGGTCGCGGCCGATGGCACGTTGCGGGTTGAGTACCCGGGGATGGGCCTGAACTGCATGTACGCGCGAGGGACGAGCCTGGTCGCCGTGGCCGTCAACGCTTTCCAAGGTCCCCTGGTCCGGGTCGGTGAGGTGGAACTGATCGGTCGAGTTCCGTCCGAGGTGCGTGCTGAGATCCACGACCTTGCCCGCCGGGAAGAGGCCGCGGTGCGGGTGAACTGGAGTGGGGACCCGGAGATCGCGGCCTGGGGGGTGTCCATGGGCACCGAACCCGATGGCGAGCTGTCCGCCGAGGGCTATCCGGTGCAGAAGGACAGGGTGATCACCTCAGTGCTGCTCGTCGGGCCCGAGCTCGCGCACGACCCCTACGCGACAACGCCGGTGATGCACTGGCGCGACGTCACCGGCCGGGGACGAAACCCCGGGGCCTGGCCGGTGACCCCCGGACGTGACCGTCCGCATTGGGACTGGGTGCCGCTGGAGCGGGTGGGCCCGCTCCGCTTCGGGATGAGCCCGCCCCAGGTGGCGGACGCCCTGGGCGGCGAGGTCCCGGCGGGTCGGATCGGCCACTTCCCCTTCTGGCTCTACGCCACGGACGGGCTGTGGAATCTGCACGAGGACCGCTTCGAGAATGCCGGTGTGAGCGCGCACTACTGGACGAACCCGGACGGCGTTCCGCGGCTGGGCGCCGTGACCGCGTACGGGCGCACCGGGCCGCAGGTCCTGTACGCCGACATCCCCCTGGTCGGTGCGGCGCCCTCCTCTCTCGGAGCGGCCATCCTCCGGCATGTCGAGGACCACGACCTGGGCCTGTGCTTCAGCCCCAGCGGTGCGATGACCCCGTCCGGGGTCAACCTGGCCCTGGACACGGTGAGGGCCGGAGACGCCGCCGTCAGCGAGCCCACGTTCTACGCCGAGCACTGGGAGGGGTAGGGAGCGCGGACTGACCTTGTCTCCCCGGACAGCCCAAACACGCCAGAGGGGAGCCGGTCCAACGTCGGACCGCCGTGGTGGGCAAGTGTCATCAACGATGCGGATTTGGTGCCAACTGGGGGGCGAAGAGACGCCCGTTGCACCTGCTAGGGGGAGGTGTGGATGTCAGGTAGCTCGAAAAGGCTCACTCGCGCCTCCCGATGCAGGTGCTCCCCGGCGATGGGCGCGCAAGGCTGGGCCGTCTCCGGGCCGTGCAAGGTCGGCCGGCGACAACAGAGGGCGCTGGAGGGTGACGGGGGCCTCACCCATCCGACCTGGGGGCGCCGGATCGATCTGCGACACTGGATGAACCATGCCTGCACCCGGAGAACTCACATTCGTCGCGCCGCGCGGAGTCAAGAAGCCGCCGCGGCACCTTGCCGATCTTTCGCCCGAGGAGCGCCGGGAGGCGGTCGCGGAGCTGGGGGAGAAGCCGTTCCGCGCCAAGCAGCTGTCGCAGCACTACTTCGCGCGCTACGCCGATGACCCCGCCGCGTGGACGGACATCCCGGCGGCGTCGCGGGGGAAGCTGGCGGAGGGGCTGCTGCCGGACCTGATGTCGGTGGTGCGGCACAGCAGCACGGACAACGACACCACGCGCAAGACGCTGTGGCGGCTGTTCGACGGCACCCTGGTCGAGTCGGTGCTGATGCGCTACCCGGACCGGGTGACGATGTGCATCAGCTCCCAGGCGGGCTGCGGCATGAACTGCCCGTTCTGCGCCACCGGCCAGGCCGGGCTGGACCGGAACCTGTCGACCGGGGAGATCGTGCACCAGATCGTGGCGGGCATGCGCTCGCTGCGGGACGGGGAGATCCCGGGCGGCCCGGCGCGGCTGTCGAACATCGTGTTCATGGGCATGGGCGAGCCGCTCGCGAACTACAAGCGTGTCGTCGGCGCCATCCGCCGGCTGACCGATCCGGAGCCGGACGGGCTGGGGCTGTCCCAGCGGGGCATCACCGTGTCGACGGTGGGCCTGGTCCCGGCGATGCTGCGCTTTGCCGACGAGGGCTTCAAGTGCCGTCTCGCGGTGTCGCTGCACGCGCCCGACGACGAGCTGCGCGACACCCTGGTGCCGGTGAACACCCGCTGGAAGGTGCGCGAGGTGCTGGACGCCGCGTGGCACTACGCAGACGTGTCAGGGCGCCGGATCTCGATCGAGTACGCGCTGATCCGGGACATCAACGACCAGGCGTGGCGGGCGGACCTGCTGGGCCGGCTGCTCAAGCGTCGCCGCGTGCACGTCAACCTGATCCCGCTCAACCCGACCCCCGGCTCGAAGTGGACGGCCTCGCGGCCCGAGGACGAGCGGGCGTTCGTCGCGGCGCTTGAGGCGCACGGCGTGCCGGTGACCGTCCGGGACACCCGGGGGCAGGAGATCGACGGCGCCTGCGGGCAGCTGGCGGCTTCCGAGCGCTGATCTGCGCTTGCTAGGGTGACGGTCGTTTGCGGCCGTGCGCCGCGACGCCACGCACAGCACACAAAAGAACATCCGACAGGGGAGCGCGGAAAGCGCTGAGAGTGCGGCACGGCCGCAGACCCTCGGACCTGATCCGGGTCATACCGGCGTAGGGAGTCACCACATGAGCACCATCCGTCGGCGTGCGGCCGGCACCGTCCTCGTCGTCGCGCTCGGCGCGACCGCGCTCGCCGCCTGCGGCAGCGACGGCGGGGACACCGCCAAGGGCAAGGGCGGCACCGCCTCCAAGACCGTCACCCTCGTCAGCCACGACTCCTTCGCCGCGTCGAAGGGCGTGCTGAAGGAGTTCACGAAGCAGACCGGCTACACCGTCAAGGTGCTGCGCGGCGGCGACGCCGGCGCCGCGGTCAACCAGGCCGTGCTGTCCAAGGGCAACCCGCAGGGCGACGTCTTCTTCGGCGTCGACAACACGCTGCTGTCCCGGGCCCTCGACAACGACCTGTTCGAGCCGTACCAGGCCAAGGACCTCGACAAGGTGCCCGCCGCACTGCAGCTGGACGCCGCGGAGCACCGCGTCACCCCGATCGACTTTGGCGACGTCTGCGTCAACTACGACCGGAAGTACTTCACCGAGCACGAGCTCCCCGTGCCGGAGAGCTTCGACGACCTCGTCAAGCCCGAGTACAAGGACCTGCTGGTCACCGAGAACGCCGCCACCTCCTCCCCGGGTCTGGCCTTCCTCCTCGCCACCACCGCGAAGTACGGCGACGGGGGCTGGGAGGACTACTGGAAGAAGCTCAAGGCCAACGGCGTCCAGGTCGTCGACGGCTGGGAGCAGGCGTACTACGACACCTTCTCCGGCGCCGGCGGCGGCAAGGGCGACAAGCCGCTGGTCGTCTCGTACGCCTCCAGTCCGCCCGCCGAGGTGCTCGGTCTGAAGACGCAGCCCGAGCAGGGGCCGACCGGTGTCGCGAGCGGCACCTGCTTCCGGCAGGTGGAGTTCGCCGGCCTGCTGAAGGGCGCCAAGAACACCGAGGGCGGCAAGGCGCTCGTCGACTTCCTGCTGAGCCGCGCCTTCCAGGAGGACATGCCGCTCAACATGTTCGTCAATCCCGTCCGCGACGACGCGAAGCTGCCCGAGGTCTTCACCAAGTACGCGCCGGTCATCAGCGAACCGGCCACCGTCGCCCCGGAGAAGATCGCCGGGAACCGGGAGCAGTGGGTCAAGTCGTGGTCCTCGCTCGTGCTGAAGTAACGAAGACCGCCGAGGGGACGCGCGCCGGGGCGGCGGGCGTCCGGCCGCTCGCCGTACGGCTGGGCCTGATCGCCGTGCCGGTCGCGTTCTTCGGGCTGTTCTTCGGCTACCCGGTCGCCGCCATCGTCGCCCGCGGGCTCCGCGAGGGCGGGCGGTGGCGGTTCGGCCGGTTCGCGCAGGTGCTGGGCGAGCCCGACATCCTGCACGTGCTGTGGTTCACCTGCTGGCAGGCGGCCGCCTCCACCGCGCTCACCCTGGCGATCGCGCTGCCCGGCGCGTACGTCTTCGCCCGCTTCGACTTCCCCGGCAAGCAGGTGCTGCGCGCGGTGGTGACCGTGCCGTTCGTGCTGCCGACGGTGGTCGTCGGCTCGGCCTTCCTCGCGCTGCTGGGGCGCGGCGGGCTGCTCGACGAACTGTGGGGCGTGCGCCTGGACACCACGGTCTGGGCGATCCTCCTCGCGCACGTCTTCTTCAACTACGCCGTGGTCGTACGGACCGTGGGCGGGCTGTGGGCCCAGCTGGACCCCCGGCAGGAGGAGGCCGCGCGGGTCCTCGGCGCGGGACGCCTCGCGGCCTGGCGCAGGGTGACGCTGCCCGCCCTGGCCCCCGCGGTCGCCGCGGCCGCGCTGATGGTCTTCCTCTTCACCTTCACCTCCTTCGGCGTGATCCAGATCCTCGGCGGGCCCACCTTCTCCACCCTGGAGGTGGAGATCTACCGCGAGACCGCGCAGTTGCTGGACCTGCCGACGGCGGCCGTGCTGACGATCGTCCAGTTCGCCGCCGTCGCGGTGATCCTCGCCGTGCACGCCGGGACGGTACGGCGCAGGGAGAGCGCGCTGCGGCTGGTGGATCCGGCCCGCACCGCGCGCCGGCCGCGGGGCGCCGGCGAGTGGGGGCTGCTCGCGGGCGCGCTCGGTGTGGCCGCGCTGCTGATCCTGCTGCCGCTGGGTGTGCTGGCCGAGCGCTCGCTGCACGGACCGGACGGCTACGGCCTCGGCTACTACCGGGCGCTGGGCTCGGTGGCCGGCAGCGGCGGGACCTTCCTGGTGGCGCCCGTCGCCGCGGTCTGGAACTCGCTGCAGTACGCGGCCGCCGCCACCGCGATCGCCCTGGTCGTCGGCGGGCTGGCCGCGGCCGCCCTCACCCGGCGGGCCGGGCGCCTCGTGCGGGGCTTCGACGCCCTGCTCATGCTGCCGCTCGGCACCTCGGCGGTGACCATCGGCTTCGGCTTCCTCATCACCCTCGACGAGCCGCCGCTGGACCTGCGCTCCTCGTGGATCCTCGTGCCGCTCGCGCAGGCACTGGTCGGCGTGCCCTTCGTGGTGCGCACCATGCTGCCGGTGCTGCGTGCCGTGGACGACCGGCTGCGCGAGGCGGCGGCGGTGCTCGGCGCCTCCCCGCTGCGGGTGTGGCGCGAGGTCGACCTCCCGCTGGTGCGGCGGGCGCTGCTGGTGGCCGCGGGCTTCGCCTTCGCCGTGTCCCTGGGCGAGTTCGGCGCCACCGTCTTCATCGCCCGCCCCGACAACCCCACCCTCCCGGTCGCGGTCGCCCGCTTCCTCGGGCGGGCCGGGGAGCTCAACTACGGCCAGGCGATGGCGCTCAGCACCGTGCTGATGCTGGTGTGCGCGGGGGCGCTGCTGGCGCTGGAACGTATCCGCATCGACAGGTCCGGGGAGTTCTGATGACCCTGCTGCGACTGGACGGCGCCACCGTGCGCTTCGGCGGCCACACCGCCCTGGACGCCGTCGGCCTGGAGGTCGCCGAGCACGAGACGGTCTGCGTGCTCGGGCCCAGCGGCAGCGGGAAGTCGACGCTGCTGCGGGTCGTCGCCGGGCTGCAGCCGCTGGACGCCGGGCGCGTCCTGCTGGCCGGCCGCGACCAGCAGGGGGTTCCCGTGCACCGGCGTGGCGTGGGCCTGATGTTCCAGGACCACCAGCTCTTCCCGCAGCGTGACGTCGCCGGGAACGTTGACTTCGGTCTGCGCATGCGCGGCGCGGGGCGCACCGAACGGGAGCGCACGGTCGAGGAGTTGCTGGAGCTCGTGGGCCTGCCCGGCGCGCAGCGGCGCGCCGTCGCGTCCCTGTCCGGCGGCGAGCAGCAGCGCGTCGCCCTGGCCAGGGCCCTGGCACCCGGGCCGCGGCTGCTCATGCTCGACGAGCCGCTCGGCCAGCTCGACCGGAGCCTGCGCGAGCGCCTGGTCGTCGAGTTGCGCGGGCTCTTCCGGCGGCTGGGCACCACGGTGCTGGCCGTCACGCACGACCAGAGCGAGGCCTTCGCGCTGGCCGACCGCGTCGTCGTCATGCGCGACGGCCGGGTCGAGCAGGCCGGCACCCCGCTGGAGGTGTGGCAGCGGCCCGCCTCCGAGTTCGTCGCCCGCTTCCTCGGCTTCGACAACGTGGTGGCCGCCACCGTCACCGGCGACGCCGCCGACACCGCCTGGGGCAAGGTCCCCGTCCCCCCGGGCTCCCCGCAGGGCGCCGGGCGGCTGCTCGTCCGGCCCGCCGGGGTACGGCTCGTCCCGGCCGCCGACGGGCTGCGCTGCGACGTGCTCGCGCGTACCTTCCGCGGCGACCAGGTCACCCTCCTCCTGCGCCCCGAGGAGGGCCCCTCGCTGGAGGCCGGCTGCGCCCTGCGGGACGCCCCCGCCGAGGGCGACACGGTCGGCGTCTCCTTCACGGCGGACGAGGTCGTGGTCCTGGGCGGGTAGGGGCTGCGGCAGCCTTCCGCCGCCGAGCGACCTTCCGCGGCCCGGGTGGGTCGCCCCGCCCTGGGGGGCAACTCATGGAGCGCGCACGACGTGACATCTCGGCGGCGACGACGGTGGCTTCGGCGCTGCTGCTCCTGGCCGGCGGGGTGTTCGTACCGGCCGTCCCGCACCGGCACGGCCTGGAGAGCGTGGGCGCCTACGAGACGGCTCCGGGCCCGCGGGTGCTACCGGCTCTGACTTCGCGTCAGGCGTGCCAGGGCCTCCGGGGCGTCCTCGACGGAGTCGACGAGCACGATGCGCTGCTCCATGGAGCGGCCTTCCGCCAGAGCCTGGAGAAGGGGCCACGCCGGCAGGCGCCGGGTCCAGTGGTCCCGGTCGACCAGCACCATGGGGCGGGGGGCGCCGTTGGACTCGTAGTAGTTCGGCGTGGTGTTGTCGAAGATCTCCTGGACGGTGCCCGCGGCGCCCGGCAGGAAGACGACCCCGGCGGTGCAGCGGGCCAGCAGGCCGTCCTCGCGGGTGGCGTTGGCGAAGTACTTGGCGATGTGCGCGGCGAAGGCGTTCGGCGGCTCGTGGCCGTAGAACCACGTCGGCACGCCGATGGAGGCGCCGCCGCCGGGCCAGCGGTCGCGCACGTCGAAAGCGGTGCGCGCCCAGTCCGTGACGGACGGGCGGAAGGAGGGGACCTTGGCCACCGTCTCCAGGGCCTCGACGAGCATCGCGTCGGCGAAGGGCGCGGCGTAGGCGCCGAGGTTGGCCGCCTCCATGGCGCCGGGCCCGCCGCCCGTGGCCACGCTCAGGCCCTCGCGGGCCAGTGCACGGCCGAGGCGGGCGGCGCCCGCGTACGCCTCGGTGCCGCGCTCCATGGCATGACCGCCCATGACGCCCACGACGCGGGCGTCCGAGACGAGTTCGTCGAAGGCGTCGGAGACGGCGTCGTCGTGGATGCTGCGGAGCATCGACGCGTAGATGTCGCCGCTGCCCCGGGTGCGCAGGAACCACTGGTAGCCGCGGGCGTCCGGCGTCGCCTCGTAGCCGCCGTCGTCAAGGCCCTCGTACAGTGCGTCGGGGCCGTAGAGGGAGCCCCGGTACGGGTCGAAGGGCAGGTCCGGGACCGGCGGGAAGACCATGGCGCCGCCGGCGCGGACGTGGGCGGCCGCCTCCGGCTCCATCGGGCAACCCAGGAACACGGCCTCGGTCGTGTCGGCGGACATCAGGGCGGGCGTACGGGTCGTCAGGTCGAGCGACTGGACGCGGTGTCCGCGCAGCGAGCCCGACGCGGCGACGCGGTCGAACTCCTCGAGGGTCTCTATCTCGTGATCGTTCGGATCGTTCGGCGTCAGCACGCCCGCCACCCTAGCGCCCGCGGCGGGGGCCGCCGCCGCGGGGCTCCGGGCGGCGCTACGGCAGCGGCAGTGTGCCCAGGTGGGCGATGAGCAGGGTCAGCGGGAGCACGACGCCGAGGACCGCGAGGGCGCGCACGGCGGCTGCGTTGCGCAGCAGCGCGGCGGGCGTGCCGAGCCGGCTGAGGGCGGCGGTGGCCGGACGGCGGGCGCGCTTGGCGTCCACGGTCGCGGTGAGGGCGGTCGCGACCGCCGACAGGACGACGAGGACGGTGCCCAGCACGGTGAGCGGTCCGACGGGGTGCGCCACGGCGCCGAACCGGTCGCTGCCGGCGAGGGCGGTGGCGGCCACCGCGCACAGCGCGCCCAGCGGACGGCCCACCAGCGTCGCCTCCTCCTGGAGGGCGCGGCCCGCGAGGAGCCGCAGGGCACCCGGCCGGTACGCCGCCAGCAGCCGTCCGCACAGGTGGACGAGGCCCGGCATGGCCAGCACCATGCCCGTGGCCGTCAGCAGCCAGCCGCCGACGACGGCCGGGGCGGCATGGCCGAGACCGCCGGGCAGCGGGAGCGCGCCGTCGGGCCCCGGGGCGCCGGCGCCCCCAGCCGAGGAGATCTGCACGGCGAGGCCGATCGCCACGAGCGCGGCCCCCCACGGCAGGCCGGACGGCACCCCGCCGTCGCGGACGGCGGCCTCGTCCCCACGGGAGCGCCGTGGCCGCAGCACGACCGCGGCCGAGACGGCGGCGGCCAGCGGCAGTGAGGCCAGCAGGGTCAACGCGCCCGCGAACGGGAGTTCACGGTCCGCGCCCAGCGCCTCGGCGGCACCACCGAGGTGCGGGCCGGGCAGCTCACCACGGAGGAAGAGGAAGCCCAGGAGTGCGATCAGGACGCCCAGGCCGCAGTTCAGGGCGGAGCTCGCCGCGGCCAGCAGGGGCAGCCCGTGCCGCCCGAGCCCGGCCGAGGCCAGGCCCGCGTGCAGCCGTCCGCTCGGCTCCGTACGGGCCACGAGAACCGACAGGTGGACGGTGGCGGCGAACGGCACGGCGCACCAGAGCAGCCGGACCAGGCCGTCCGGGGCGTCCTCGGGGTGCGCGAGGGCGTGCCCGAGGACGGCGAGCAGCAGGAACCCCGTGCCGGCGGCCGCGGCGACGACCAGCAGCCGGCGCAGCAGCACCTCCGGACGGGAGCCGAGGGCTACACGGAGGCTGAGCACGAGTCGGCGTCCTCCCGATCCTGGTGCGGCATGCCGGCCACGAAGCGCCCGTCGACGAGGGTGACCACCCGGTCGGCGAGGGAGACGACCTCGGGTTCGTTGGAGGCGAGCACCACGGTGATGCCGTGCGAGCGGGCGGCGCTGGTCAGCATGCGCAGCACCTGGGCGCGGTCCGCGCGGTGCAGCGGCGCGGTCGGTTCGTCGGCGAAGACCACGGAGGGCCGGTTGACCAGGGCGCGGGCGATCGCCACCCGCTGCCGCTCGGCCTGCAGCAGCCGGCCGGGACGCTTGCGGGCGGCCCCGCCGATGTCCAGCCGGTCCAGCCACTCCTGCGCGGCGGCGCGCGCCGTGCGGTACGGGACGCCGCACAGCAGCAGCGGCAGCGCGGCGTTCTCCCGGACGGTCAGTTCGGGGAGCAGTTGCGGGCTGCTGTCGATCCAGCCGAAGCGCTCACGGCGCAGCCGCTCGCGGGCGGTCATGCCCAGGGTGTGCACGGGGGAACTGTTGAACCACACCTCGCCCTGCTCGGGGAGCAGTTCGCCGGACAGGCAGCGCAGCAGGGTGGTCTTCCCGGCGCCGTGCGGGCCGAGGACGCCGAGGATCTCGCCCTCCCGTACGCCGAGTGACACGCCGAGAAGAGCGGGTGAGCGGTCGTGCGCGTGGCGCAGGCCGCGGGCCCACAGCACGTCGTTGTCGGGTGGGTTCACGTTGGCCTCTAACGAACGCGGGGAGTCCGGGTCACTGCGGCACCGTACGCGCCCCACGGCCCGGGACCACGGTTACGGGGGCGCGTTTCCGGCGCGCGCCCACCCGTGCGGCGTAGCGGGAGCGAGGTTCGTCTGGAAGACCATCCGTTCACTTGCGCGACGTGTGGCTGTGGCAGGATGCGGCCGCCGTGCCTCCGGCACGGTGTGAGATCCGTGGGGGTTCATCGACATCCATACGCAATGCCGCCCTGCTCGTGGCAGGAGCGGTCGCAGGTGGTCTGCTGCTCGCACCACCGGCCCACGCGGCCGGGATCGCGATCGTCGGCACGACCATCAACAACGGCAAGCCCATCGTCATGGGGGCCGGCGGCTCCACGACCGTCACCGTGCCGGTCGTCACCGAGATCGCGGGCGTCTCCGGAGCCCCGGCCACCGTCGACGCCGAACTCACGGGGCTGGGAAGCGGCTTCTCCGTCTTCCTCGAGGGCACTTCGGGCGCCAACATGACCAGTTGGTGAGGCTGCAGTTCCGCAGGTCCGGAAGCGCCACCTATACGACGGTCACGTACGCCCGCACGGATGCCAAGGGCAACGTGAAGACCAGCACGACCGCCAAGGCGGTCGGCTTCTGGCGGTGGGCCTTCGGCGGCACCACGACCGTCGCGCCCGTCGCGGGGGGCGGGGACCGGGTCGCCCTGAAGTGAGCGGGGCCTGACGGGCCGCCGGGGCCGCCCTCCGTCGACGGAGGGCGGCCCCGGCCGCTGGATCCCGTGGTCCGGCGGGGACCGTCAGAGCTTGGTCCAGGCCTCCGTGAGGACGGTGCGCAGGACGCCCTCGATCTCGTCGAAGGTCGACTGGTCGGCGATCAGCGGCGGCGCGAGCTGCACGACCGGGTCCCCGCGGTCGTCGGCGCGGCAGTAGAGGCCGTTCTCGAAGAGCGCCTTGCTGAGGAAGCCGTACAGGACGCGCTCGGTCTCCTCGTCGGTGAAGGTCTCCTTGGTGGCCTTGTCCTTCACCAGTTCGATGCCGTAGAAGTAGCCGTTCCCGCGGACGTCGCCGACGATCGGCAGGTCGTGGAGCTTCTCCAGGGTGGCGCGGAAGGCGCCCTCGTTGTCGAGCACGTGCTGGTTGAGCTGCTCGCGCTCGAAGATGTCGAAGTTGGCCAGGGCGACCGCCGACGAGACCGGGTGGCCGCCGAAGGTGTAGCCGTGGAGGAAGGTGTTGTCGCCCTTGTAGAAGGGCTCGGCGATGCGGTCGGAGATGATGCACGCGCCGATGGGGGAGTAGCCGGAGGTCATGCCCTTGGCGCAGGTGATCATGTCCGGGACGTAGCCGAACTTGTCGCAGCCGAACATGGTGCCCAGGCGGCCGAAGGCGCAGATGACCTCGTCGGAGACGAGCAGCACGTCGTACTGGTCGCAGATCTCGCGGACCCGCTGGAAGTACCCGGGCGGGGGCGGGAAGCAGCCGCCGGCGTTCTGCACCGGCTCGAGGAAGACGGCCGCGACGGTGTCGGGGCCCTCGAAGAGGATCTCCTGCTCGATCTGGTCGGCGGCCCAGCGGCCGAAGGCCTCGGGGTCGTCGCCGAAGAGCGGGGTGCGGTAGATGTTGGTGTTGGGCACCTTGTGCGCGCCGGGGACCAGCGGCTCGAAGGGGGCCTTCAGGCCCGGCAGGCCGGTGATGGACAGGGCTCCCTGCGGGGTGCCGTGGTAGGCGACGGCGCGTGAGATGACCTTGTACTTGGTCGGCTTGCCCTTGAGCTTGAAGTACTGCTTGGCGAGCTTCCAGGCGGTCTCGACCGCCTCGCCGCCGCCGGTGGTGAAGAAGACCTTGTTGAGGTCGCCGGGGGCGTAGTCGGCCAGGCGCTCGGCGAGCTCGACGGCCTTGGGGTGGGCGTAGCTCCACACCGGGAAGAAGGCGAGCTCCTGGGCCTGCTTGTAGGCGGTCTCGGCGAGCTCCACGCGGCCGTGGCCGGCGTTGACCACGAACAGCCCCGCGAGGCCGTCGATGTACCGCTTGCCCTTGTCGTCGTAGATGTACGTGCCCTCGCCGCGCACAATGGTCGGCACAGGGGCGTTCTCGTACGACGACATGCGGGTGAAGTGCATCCACAGGTGGTCGTACGCGGTCTTGGAAAGGTCCGCGCTCATGGCTATCTGGTTCCCCAGGTGTAGGTCTGCTTCCGGAGCTTGAGGTAGACGAAGCTCTCGGTGGACCGCACGCCGGGCAGCGTGCGGATCCGCTTGTTGATCGTCTCCAGGAGATGCTCGTCGTCCTCGCAGACGATCTCGATCAGCAGGTCGAAGGAGCCCGCGGTCACGACGACGTACTCGACCTCCGTCATCTCCGCGAGGGCGTCGGCGACGGGTTCGATGTCGCCCTCGACGTTGATGCCGACCATCGCCTGCCGCCGGAACCCCACGGTGAGCGGGTCGGTGACGGCGACGATCTGCATGACGCCCTGGTCGAGCAGCTTCTGGACGCGCTGCCGTACGGCCGCCTCCGACAGGCCCACGGCCTTGCCGATGGCGGCGTACGGACGCCTGCCGTCCTCCTGGAGCTGTTCGATGATCGCCTTGGAGACGGAATCGATCACGAAGGCACCGTTGGCGCCCCTGTGATCCGGAGTACGAGTGGCCACGCACCCCACTCTGCACGAGAGGTCAGCCGTCACGCAAGCCCCGATCAATGAAATCCGTGGTTTCGGGGCTCGAAACTCACGGAATCCATTGTTTCGGAGTTTCGGCTATGTCGAATACGGCAGTGCTGCAGGTAGGCTGGGTCCGTCTCACACATCGGACAGCAACAGGGAGAGGTGCAGTGAGCGAGCTCCGTACCTTGCGCAACCACATCAACGGAGAATTCCGCGACGCCGCCGACGGGCGCACCACCGACGTGGTGAACCCCGCCACCGGCGAGGTCTACGCGACCGCCCCGCTCTCCGCCGCCGCCGATGTCGACGCGGCCATGGCCGCCGCGGCGGCCGCCTTCCCCGCCTGGCGCGACACGACGCCCTCCGAGCGCCAGAAGGCGCTGCTGAAGATCGCCGACGCCTTCGAGGCGCGGGCGGACGAGCTCGTGGCCGTCGAGAGCGAGAACACCGGCAAGCCGATCGGGCTGACGGCCAGCGAGGAGATCCCTCCGATGGTCGACCAGATCCGCTTCTTCGCGGGTGCCGCCCGCATGCTCGAGGGCCGCTCGGCCGGCGAGTACATGGAGGGCATGACCTCGATCATCCGCCGGGAGCCGGTCGGCGTCTGCGCCCAGGTCGCCCCGTGGAACTACCCGATGATGATGGCCGTGTGGAAGTTCGCCCCGGCGATCGCCGCGGGGAACACGGTCGTGCTGAAGCCCTCGGACACCACCCCGGCCTCCACCGTGCTGATCGCCGAGATCATCGGCGGGATCCTGCCCAAGGGCGTCTTCAACGTCGTCTGCGGCGACCGCGAGACGGGCCGCCTGATGGTCGAGCACGAGACCCCCGCGATGGCCTCCATCACCGGTTCGGTCCGGGCCGGCATGCAGGTGGCGGCCAGCGCCGCCAAGGACGTCAAGCGGGTCCACCTGGAGCTCGGCGGCAAGGCGCCGGTGGTGGTGTTCCAGGACACCGACATCGCCAAGGCGGTCGAGGACATCGCCGTCGCCGGCTACTTCAACGCCGGCCAGGACTGCACCGCCGCGACCCGCGTCCTGGTCCACGAGTCGATCCACGACGAGTTCGTGGCCCAGCTCGCCAAGACCGCCGCCGACACCAAGACCGGCGCCCCGGACGACGAGGACGTGCTGTACGGCCCGCTGAACAACGCCAACCAGCTCGCCCAGGTCACCGGCTTCATCGAGCGCCTCCCGGCGCACGCCAAGGTCGAGGCCGGCGGCCACCGGGTCGGCGAGCAGGGCTTCTTCTACGCCCCGACCGTCGTCTCCGGCCTCAAGCAGGACGACGAGATCATCCAGAACGAGGTCTTCGGCCCGGTCATCACCGTCCAGTCCTTCTCCGACGAGGACCAGGCCGTGGAGTGGGCGAACGGCGTCGAGTACGCCCTCGCCTCCTCGGTGTGGACCAAGGACCACGCCCGTGCGATGCGCATGTCCAAGCGCCTCGACTTCGGCTGCGTGTGGATCAACACCCACATCCCGCTGGTCGCCGAGATGCCGCACGGCGGGTTCAAGAAGTCCGGTTACGGCAAGGACCTGTCCGCCTACGGCTTCGAGGACTACACCCGCATCAAGCACGTCATGACGTCCCTGGACGGCTGACGCCGCAGGGCGAGATCCCTCCACGGCCCCGGACCGGCCCCCGTGTCCGGGGCCGTGGCATGCGCGCGTACGCTCCGCTCCATGGAGTATCGAAGAGCCTTTGAACAGCGCATACGCGCATGGCTGGTTGTCTTCGTCGGGTGCCTGGTGCTGAGCGGCGCCACCGCGTTCCCGCTCGTGCACGAGGTGCGGTGGGTGGACGGCTGGGGCCTGCCGGGAGCCGTCGGTGACTGGATCTCCCACGTGCGGGAGGGGCTGGACGCCACCGACGCGAAGTACCCGTTCATGATGTACGGGACGGACTGGCTCGCCTTCGCGCACCTGGTGATCGCGGTGGCCTTCTACGGCGTCTGGCGCGATCCGGTGCGCAACATCTGGATCGTGGAGTGGGCCATGATCGCCTGCGTCGGGATCATCCCGCTCGCCGCGATCTGCGTCCCGCTGCGCGGCCTGCCGCTGTGGTGGATGCCCGTGGACATGGCCTTCGGCGTCCTCGGCATCGTGCCGCTGCTGGTCCTGCGGCGGATGATCAAGCGGCTGGAGCGCTCCGGCATGGTGTCGGCCGAGCCGGCCGTCGCCTGACGGACCGGCGGTCGCCCGGGTCCGGGACCGTACGGCGAGGAGACCGCGGCCGGGCGGGAGAAGCTCACCGGCCGCCGAACTCCGCGCGCAGCACGTCGATGCGGTTGCTCGTGACGGCGTCCACGCCGAGCCGCTCCAGCCGTCGCATCGTCCGGCGCAGGTCCACCGTCCACGCGCCGACCAGCAGGCCTTCGCCGCGCGCCCACTCCACCAGGGGCGCGCGCACCAGCCCGAAGCGCAGGTTGATCCAGCGCGGGCGCAACTCCGACAGCAGCAGCGGCGGCACCGGCGCCGAGGTCTTCCAGGTCAGCGCGATCTCGGCGGCCGGGTCGTGGTCCCGCACCGCCAGCACGGCGGCCGCCTCCCCGCAGTAGTACGTACGGTCCCCGGCGCCCGCGTCCCGGACCGCGGACAGCACCGGGCCCGCGGACTCCGGCAGGGTGAGGTCGACCAGGGCCCGGCAGCCGTCCACGGCGGCCAGCGCCTCGTGGAGGGTCGGCACGCCCGGCGGCAGCCGGTCCGCCGCAAGGCCGGCGAGGGCGGAGTCCACGCCCCACAGTCGCTTCAGCGTGGGCTCGTGGAGCAGCACCGGCACGCCGTCGCGGCTCAGCCGTACGTCCATCTCCACCGCGTCCGCCCCCGCGCGCAGCGCGCTGCGCAGCGAGGGCAGGGTGTTCTCGCGGTGACGGTACGGGTCGCCGCGGTGGGCGACCGCTAGCGCTGCCATCCCGCCAGGTAGGAGTCGATCTCGGCGGTGAGCTTCGCCTTGCCGGGGGTGTCGAGGAACGAGGCCTCGACGGCGTTCCTGGCGAGCTGGGCCAGCCCGCCCTCGTCGAGCTGCAACAGCCGCGCGGCCACCGCGTACTCGGTGTTGAGGTCGGTGCCGAACATCGGCGGGTCGTCGCTGTTGATGGTGACGAGCAGGCCCGCGGCCACCATCTCCTTGACGGGGTGCTCGTCGAGCGTGGCGACGGCGCGGGTGGCGATGTTGGAGGTCGGGCAGACCTCCAGCGGGATGCGGTGCTCGGCCAGGTGGTCCAGCAGGCGCGGGTCCTGGGTGGCGCTGGCGCCGTGGCCGATGCGCTCGGCGCCCAGGTCGCCCAGGGCGTCCCAGATCGTCTGCGGGCCGGTGGTCTCGCCCGCGTGCGGCACGCTGTGCAGGCCGACGGCGCGGGCGCGGTCGAAGTACGGCTTGAACTGCGGGCGCGGCACACCGATCTCGGGTCCGCCCAGGCCGAAGCTGACCAGCCCGTCCGGCTGCAGTTCGGTGGCGATGCGCGCGGTCTCCTCGGCGGAGGCCAGCCCGGCCTCGCCGGGGATGTCGAAGCACCAGCGCAGCACGATGCCGAGCTCCGCCTCGGCCGCCTTGCGCGCGTCCTCGATGGCCTCCACGAACGCCTTGTCCGGGATGCCGCGGCGGACCGAGCTGTACGGGGTGACGGTCAGCTCGGCGTAGCGGATGTTCTGGCGCACCATGTCGCGGGCGACCTCGTACGTCAGCAGACGCACGTCCTCCGCGTCGCGGATCAGGTCGACCACGGACAGGTAGACCTCGATGAAGTGGGCGAAGTCCCGGAAGCTGAAGTACTCGGCAAGGGCGGCGGGGTCGGTGGGCACCTTGGAATCCGGGTGCCGCGCGGCCAGCTCCGCCACGATGCGGGGTGAGGCCGAGCCGACGTGGTGCACGTGGAGCTCGGCCTTCGGGAGTCCCGCGATGAAGGCGTCGAGGGCTGACGCGGTGTCGGACATGGGGCGATCCTCCTGCGGGGTCGGCGGCAACCGCCATCGTAAACGCGAAATTGCCTCCGTCCGGCGTCTTCGCAGGCCATAGCATTGCCCGACGTAGTCAGCAGGAAGGCAGCGATGTCCCACGAGCCCGAGCACCCGACGCCGCGCGACGCCGCGGGCGACACCCCCGGAGCGGCGGCCCCGTCGTCCTCGGCGGCCCCGGCGGACGCACGGCCCGCACCCGACTTCGAGCTGCCCGCCCCGGCGCCCGCGGCGCCCACGGACGCCGCATCCGGCACCGCCCCGGGCGGGGACGCCGAGGCGGGCGACGCGGTGGCCGGCGGCGTCGAGGGCACGGAGGTGCCCGGAACCGTGACTGCTGCGGAGGACGCGACTCCCGCTGACGCGCCGGTCGCCGATGCCGAGCCCGGCGCCGCCTCGGGCGGGGATGCCGCGGCGGCTCCCGACGTCGAGAGCGCGCGGGTGCCGGGAAGCGCGACTCCTGCGGAGGCCGTGACGCCTGCCGATGCTCCGGTCGCCGACGCCGAGCCCGGTGACGGCTCGCATGCCGTAGTAGGCGCGGCCGATGCTCCGGTCGCCCCGGACGAGCCTGCCGGCGCGCCGCCCGCGGAGGTGCCCGGGCCGCGGGATCCGTGGGCGCCGCCGGTGCCGGTCGCCCCCGGTTACGGGCAGCCGGGTGGGCCGGCCGGGCACAACCCCTGGGTGCCGCCGGTACCGCAGGCGCCGCAGGAGCACGTGACGCTGACCAAGCGCCCGGTACCCGTGGACGCACCCGCGCCCGGGCCGGAGCAGCAGCCGCGCGATCCCTGGGCCCCGCCGGCCCCGGACGCTGCGGCGGCCGTGCCGCCGCAACCGCCCCACGCCACGTACCCTGGCTACCACCCCGGCTACCCCGGCTGCCCCTTATAACCACCTACCCCTCCCCAAAAAAAACCTTTTTAAACC
>NZ_JARAVO010000099.1:0-31904 GCF_033792805.1 Streptomyces sp. PA03-1a | reverse complement strand
GGGGGGGGTTAGTTTTTTTTGAGACACGGGGGTTCGTCAGCTCGTCCAGCAGGGTCCGGCCCTCGCCGGCGGGCACGGAGGGCCCCACCGCGCTGTTCGCCTCGTCCGGGTCCGCCGTCCGCCCCGACGACTCCTGCTGATCCGCACCGCCGGGAGACTCGCCCGCCACGCCGACCTCCTCCACGACACTCCGCTGCCGAACCCCAGTTTCCGGACCGTGGCGGCCACGGCATCATGAGCGCCGCCAAAGGGGTGCCCGCCCTTCCGGTGGTGGCGGCAACCCGGGCGATATACGTTCGAAGAGGTGCGTTCGAAAAGGTCGAGGAGGCAGGACGGACGGCCACCGGCTGCCGTGGCGGGCCGTGAGCGCGCGTCCCAGCCCCGAGACCCCACGCCGGGAAGGTGCCTCCATGAAGGTCCAAGGGTGCGTTGCCCTCGTCACCGGAGCCAACCGCGGGCTCGGTGAGCAGTTCGTGCGGGCGCTCTTCGAGGCCGGGGCCGCCAAGGTCTACGCGGGAGCCCGCGACCCCGCGAAGGTCGCCGTCCCCGGCGCCGTCCCGATCGCGGTGGACATCACCGACCAGGATTCGGTCCGTGCCGCGGCCGAGCAGGCCGGGGACGTGACGTTCCTGATCAACAACGCGGGCTCGACGACCCGTGCCAACGTCCTCACCGCCGACCTCGACGCGTTCCGTACGGAATTCGAGACGCACGTCCTCGGCACCCTCGCCATGAGCAGGGCGTTCGCGCCGGTCCTCGGGCGCAACGGGGGCGGCGCGATCGTCAACGTGCTCTCCGTGCTGTCCTGGGTCTCCATCCCGCGCACCGCCGGGTACGCCGCCGCCAAGTCCGCCGAATGGTCGATCACCAACGCCCTGCGGGTGGCGCTCGCCGAGCAGGGCACGCAGGTCACCGCGCTCCACGTCAGCTACCTCGCGACGGAGATGGCCGCCGCCGTGAGCGGTCCGAAGGCCGATCCCGCCGCGGTGGCCCGCGCCACCCTCGACGGCGTGGCGGCCGGAGCGGACGAGGTGCTCGCCGACGACGTCACCCGGAAGGTCCAGGCGGCCCTGCCCGGCGGCCCCGGCCAGCTCTACCCGCAGCTGCGCGGCGGCGAGCCGCTGGTCTGACCCCCACCCGACGGGACGGACGGCTGGCCAAACCGGAGGTGCCCATGACGGACGGCAAGGCGTCGCACGACCCCCCTGACCTCGCCGGCCAGACCGTCGTGGTGATCGGGGCCAGCGCGGGCATCGGCTTCGAGACCGCGCGCCGCGTACGGGCCGGTGGCGGCGAGGTGGTGCTGGTCGGGCGCAACCCCGAGCGGCTGCGGAAGGCCGCGGACGAGCTCCGGCCCCTGAGCACGGCGGCCTTCGACGCCACCGACACCGACCGTCTCGAGGAGTTCTTCCAGGGCCTGCCCGGCACGGTCGACCACGTGCTGCTCACGGCCGGCAGCCCCTTCTACATGCCGCTCGCCGACATGGACCTCGGGGAGGCACGCCGCCACTTCAGCGAACGTCTGGCCATGACCTTGGCGGTGGCGCTCTACAGCGCCGACAAGGTCCGCCCCGGCGGCACGCTGCTGTTCATCGGCGGCACCGGCGGCCGGCACCCCGGCGTCGGCCTGGCCGTGACCTCCGCGCTCACCGCCGCCCTTCCCGCCCTCACCGCGAACCTGGCGCTCGAGCTGGCGCCGATCCGCGTGAACCTCGTCGCCGCCGGCTTCGTGGACACCGCCCTGTCGGCGTCGCTCCTGGGTGACCAACTCGAGGCCCGGCGCGAGGAACTGCGCGCCAAGCTGCCCATCCGGCGGGTCGTCGGCCCGGCGGACGTCGCCGCCCTGGCCACCCACATCATGTGCAACGACGCGCTCACCGGCGGGACGTACGACATCGACGGCGGCCAGAACCTCATCGCGCACTGACTCCAGGAGGCCGGCAGTCATGATCACATGGTTCATCACCGGCGCGGCCCGCGGATTCGGCCTGGAGATCGCACGTCAGGCGCTGGAACGCGGCGACCGCGTCGTGGCGACGGCACGCGACCCCCGGGACGTGGAGAAGGCGCTCTCCGCCTACGGCGACCGGGTGCTCGCGGTCGCGCTGGACGTGACCGACGAGCCGCAGGCCCGTGCGGCGGTCGACGCGGCCGTGTACGCCTTCGGCAGGATCGACGTCCTGGTCAACAACGCGGGCCGCGGTGTCCTGGGAGCGGTCGAGGAGACCTCCGACGCGGCGTTCCGGTCGGTGTACGAGACGAACGTCTTCGGTCTGGCCAACGTCACCCGCGCCGTCCTACCGGTCATGCGCCGGCAGCGGTCGGGCCGCATCCTCAACCTCAGCTCCATCGGCGGTTTCCGAGGCGCGCCGGGCTTCGGCGTCTACTGCTCCACCAAGTTCGCGGTGGAGGGGCTCTCCGAGGCCCTCCACGACGAACTGGCCCCGCTGGGCATCCACGTCGTCATCGTCGAGCCGGGTTATTTCCGCACCGACTTCCTCGACGCGACCAGCCTGCACACCGAGGGTCAGGTGATCGCCGACTACGCCGCCACCGCGGGTGCGGTGCGCGACGCCGTCCCCGGCCTCAACCACGGCCAGCCGGGGGACCCGGTCAAGGGCGCCCGGGCCATGATCGAGCTCGCCGACTCCGACCACCCGCCGATGCGGGCCCAATTGGGCAGCGACTGCGCCGCCGCGATGGACGGCAAGATCGTCCAGCTCCGCAAGGAAGCGGACACCTGGCGGGCCCTGGCCCTGTCCACCGACCACGACGACACCAAGTCCGTGGTCTGAGCCGCGGGTTGCGCTCCGTCGTCGCTTCACGACGGTCCCTTGCCGGGTCAACTCTAGCTATATAGAGTTATCCGCATGACCCGGTCCCGACGCCCCTCGGCGCAGACCATCGCGGTGGTGCTGGCGCTGGCCGAAACCCCGACCGACTGGCGGTACGGCTACGAACTGTGCCGCATGCTCGACATCCGGGCCGGGTCGATGTACCCGATCCTGATCCGGCTGGCCGACCGCGGGCAACTGGAGACCACGTGGGAGTCCGACGCACCGGCCGGACGACCCCCGCGGCACCTGTACCGGCTCACGGGCGCCGGCTTGGCGCTGGCCGCCGAACTCGCCGAGCAGGAAAGCGGCACCGTCACCGAACGGTCCGGGCTGCGTCTGGGGTGGGAGGGCGCATGAACCGCACGGGCCGGCTGGGCGCGGCGCTCGTGTGCGCCGCCGTCGACGCGGCCTACGTCCTGCTGCTGAGCCGCAGCAGCCCGCCGGCGCCGGAGGAGGACCTCCTGTCGTACGCCGTGACCTCGGTCCTCCTGGCCGCGCCCGCGGCATTGGCCGGTGCGCTGCTCTGGGCCGCCTGGTGGCGCACGTCCGGTGTCCGGTTGGCCGCCATGGACGCCCCGGCGCGGCTGCTGACGGCGGCGGTCGCGACGTTGCCGGCCGACCGCCGCGACTGGGGCTCGGCGATGACCGCCGAACTGGCGCAGGTGCCGGACCCCCGGGAGCGCTGGTCGTTCGCGACCGGGTGTGCCCGTACCGCGCTGTTCCCGCCGCGCGGGCACCGGGCGGCGGTGCTCGCGGCCGCGGCCCTGGCCGCGGCGCTCGCCGTCGGCACCGGACCGGTGGTCGGTCGCGCGCTGCCCGAACTGCGGCTCTTCGCGGTGACGTTCGTCGGCCTGGCAGGCGCCCTGGCCACCGTCGCCGTCTCCCGCGCCCGGCGACTGCGCCGCCCCGCACCCGGTCTGCCCACCGCGGTCGCGGGCCTGGTGGGCGTGGCCGCGTGCGTCGCCGTCACGGCCTGCTCCCTGGGCACGGACGCCTCCGTCGTGCTGGCTCCCTCGGCCGCCGTCACCCTGGCGGTGCTGCTGGCCGTGGGCCTGTGGCTCACGCTCGTTCCGCCGCGGGCACTGACCACCAGCCGCCGTGCCCGTCGCACCGGCCTCGGCGTCGGGGTGGCGGTCGCCGGCGGACTCCTCCTCTGCGCCCGCCTCAACGACATCGCCTCCGGCGACAGCCTCGGCCTCTACCTGCTCGCCGTCCCGGTCCTGGCCCTGTTCCTGGCCTCGCTGTTCGTCGCGGCCGCCGACCACTCGTTCCGGGCCGGACTGCAGGCCGCGGTGTGGGCGGTGGCGGCCACGTGCCTTCCGGCCTTCACCGTCTACGTCACGGAGGCGTTCCGCTACCAGCGGGCCGGGGTGCACCCCATCGACGGCGACCCGGTCTCCGGCCCGATCGGCCTGGCCCTGCACGAGGCCATCGGCTGGGTGCTCCTCTACGTACCGCTGGCGGCCCTCCCCCTCGCGGTCTTCGGCGCGGCCCTCGGCGCCGCCGTCAGCAGCCCCCAGGCCGGCGCCACGCCACCGCCGAACTGGCGGCGGTGACAGCGGCAACGGGGGACGGCGCGGGCGAGCCGTGCCGCAGTACGCTGCGCCGGCGATGAGCGACCGACCCGAACCAGAGTCCACTTCCGCTTCCGCCGACGCGACCGATGAAGAGCTCCGGGCGGCGTGGAGGACCGGTCGCGTCTTCGGCCCGCCGATCCGGCGGATCTTCCGGGACGTCATCGCCGACCGTCTGCCCGACTGGCGCCGGGTGCCCCAGGCATCCATGCTGTTCGAGCCCTTGGCGGATCCGCACTGGGAGAGCGACGTCCGGTTCCTCGGCGACTTCTACGGCGAAATCCTCCACCAGGACACCTGCCGGCCCTGGACAGCCGAAGGCGTCGTGTTGCCCGCGGTACTGGCCACCGACGACCGGGTGCCTGCCCGGCAGCGGTTCGGAGCGGTGCACACGCTGTTCCACGCCGCCACGGTCGGGGAGCGTCATCTGGCACGTCGCCGGCCCGGCACCCCACCCCACACCGACCCGGACAGCGAGGCCCGAACCCGGGCAGTCGTCGAGTCCCGCACGCCGGACCTCCTGGCCCGATGGGAAACCGAATGCCCTGCGGTGCGACTCGCCCTCGCCGGCCTGGCCGTCGTCTTCCCGACGGATCGGACGCTGCCGGCGCTGACCCCGCGCCTTCGGGCCTTCATGGAGCGGCACCCGCCCGGCACGGACCTCGGCGACTACGTGCGCTTCGTGCAGGTGCTGGCGGCTCGGAACGACCACGAGACCCTCGTCGCCGTCGAGAGGTACACCGACGTCCACTGGTCCGGAACGCTCCGCCAAGCACCCACGCGGGCACGGGCCTTCCACCTGCTCGGCCAGATGCTGGCCAAGGTCAGGTCCGGCCTCACCGACGGCGCAGGGAGTGGCGCATCTGACCGGACGACCCCTGCCTGAGGCGGTGCCGCACGACATGTGGGCCGGGACGCGGACGCGCGACGGCCTCAGAGTCCTGCCGGGCCTCCTGCGGTACATGGACGAACGGAAGGTGCACGCCGCTCGATGGACGGAGGTGCTGCGCACGTGTGAGGACGAGCAGCAGTTCATCTGGGGCCCGGCGGACCCCATCAGCGGGGCCCATGTGATCCCGCGCATCGCGGAGTTCGTCCCCCGCTCCAAGCTGACCGTTCTCGACGACGCGCCCGCGGTGGGGCACTTCCCCCAGGTCGAGGCGCCCGAGCTGGTCGTCCCCCTCCTGGCCGACTGGCTCGGCGGCTCGTCGGGCTGGCCGGGGCCTCAGGGCCGCCAGGCGTCGCGTGGTGATTCGGGGGCGCCCCCGGTCAGTTCCGGCTCCAGGCCCTGCGAGGGGGCGGTGCGGGGACGTCCGGTCTCGGCGCGCCAGGTCTCGAAGACGAGGGTGGTGGCGGTGACCACGACCAGGCCCAGCAGCCAGCCGCCCAGGACGTCGCTGACCCAGTGGACGCCCAGGGCCACCCGGGTGCAGCCGACGCCGAGCACCGTGATCCCGGCGAGGGCCCACGGCAGCGGGCGCCACGCCTTGGGCACCAGGGGGAGCAGGGCGAGCAGCAGGACGGCGCAGGAGGTGGTGGCCGTCATGGCGTGGCCGGACGGGAAGGAGAAGCCGGGGGCGTGGGCGACCGGGTCCGGCAGGTGGGGGCGGGCGCGTTCGACGGTGTTCTTGGCGAGCAGCCCCGTCGTGGCTCCGGCGACCGCGGTGACGGCGGCCCAGGCCGCCAGGCGCCAGGCCCGGCGGGTCAGCAGCCACACCACCAGTACGGCGACCAGCGCGCGCAGCGTCGCCGGGTCCCAGACGACGTCGGTGAGGACGCGGAGCACGCGCACCAGGCCCGGGTGCTGCAGGGCGGCGCGGTGCAGATGGTCGGCGGCGCCCTGGTCCAGGCGGCGCAGCGGGGGCCATCCGGATTCCACCAGCAGTACGGCGAGGGCGAAGGGCACCGCCATGACGGCTGTGGCGGCCGCCGCGGCCGGCAGCCGGGCGCCCAGACGTGCGTCGGGTCCCAGGTGCGTGAAGTGGTACGGGTTGCGCATGGGCGGAGCCTCCTTCGCCGGTCGGGTGTCACACGCCCGGGTCGTCGGCGGCGGGTTGCCGGACCCCGGCGCGCACCGCCTCCAGTTGCGCGGCGAACGCCAGGCCGAGGAAGAGCGCGACCGAGGTGAGATAGGACCACAGCAGCAGCGCGACGAAGGCGCTGAGCGGCCCGTACATGCTCGTGAAGGATCCGCTCGCCCCGACGTACAGGCTCAGGGCCCAGGTCGACGCGCTCCACAGCACCAGGTACACCGTCGCGCCGAAGGCGAGCCATGTGTAGCCGGGCTGGGCACGGCGGGGTGAACGGCGGAAGATCGCGCTGGTGGCGAGCACCGCGAGGAGTATCCCGAGCGGCCAGCGCAGGAGGTCCCAGGCGTGCGTGGTGGCGGCGTCCAGGTGGTAAACCTGCGCCAGGGCCCGCGTCAGATGGCCTCCCAGGACGGTGAGGACGAAGCTGAGGCCCAGCGGCATGCCCGCCAGCACGGCCATCACCAGGCCGCGGCTGTACTTGTACAGGAACGGGCGGTCGCGCTCCACGCCGTAGATGCGGTTGGCGCCGCGTTCGACCTGGCACAGGCCGGTGGTGACGTTGACGACGGAGAACAGCAGCCCCAGCCACAGGGCCGCCTGCCCGCCGCCGTCGCCCTGCCGGTGGCTCTGCCGCAGGGCGTCGTCGATCACCTCCTGGCTGGGTCCGCTGGCGATCCGGCGGACGGTCAGTTCGGCGACGCGGCCGATGTCGTCGGTGTGCAGGACGCTCGACAGGCCGATCACGGCGATGGCGAAGGGGACGATCGACAGGACCGTCTGCAGGGCCAGCGCGCGGGAGTGGCTGAAGCCGTCGGCGTAGCGGAACCGCACGAAGGAGTCGCGCAGCAGGCTCCAGCCGCCGTACCGGCGCAGCGCGGCCCAGGCCTCGTCGCCGGACAGCTCGTCGCCCTGGACGTCGCGTCGTTGCGGGACGCGGGTGGCGGTGCCCATCGTTCTCCTGACCGGTACGGCCGCGGGGTGGCGGCGGGGGTCTCAGCCGCCGGGGGTGACGGCTCGGTCGTCGTGCCGCGGGGCACGCTCGGTGGCGGGTGCAGTAGTGGGGGCGGGGAGGCGGACGGCGAGCGCCCCCGGCTGGACCTCGGCGGTGAGCCGGGTGCCGTCGGCGACGACGTCCCCGTCGAGTTCCCGTGCCTGGGACGGGGCGAAGCCGATGTCGATCCGCCGGGCCTGGAAGTACTCCAGCGCCCCGCGGGCCACGGGCGCGCCGGTCGCGGTGCCGCCGCCGCGGCGCCCCGGGCGGTGCGGCAACATGCGTACCGCCAGGTGCCCCGCGGCGGCCGCCCATCCGGTCAGGCCACGGGGGTTGAGCAGCACGAGGTCCAGGCATCCGCTGTCGGGGCGTGCCCGGGGCAGCAGCGGCAGGCCGCCCTGGAGGACGCCGACGTTGCCGATGAGGACCATCCGCGCCCTGCGCGGCAGTTCCGGGCCGCCGTCCAGACGGATCGCCAGGTGCATGCGCGGGTCGGTGAGATGGCCGACCCCAGACAGGACGTAGGCGCTCCAGCCCAGGCGCGCCTTGAGCCGGACGGAGGCGTCACGGACCATGGCGGCGTCGAAGCCGGCGCCCGCCATGACGGTGAAGCAGGTCGTGGGCAGCCCGTCGCCGTGCACCCGCCCCACGTCGATGCGGGTGGTCCGCCCGGTCAGTGCCTGCTCCAGGGCCACGGCCGGGTCCATGGGCAGGTGGAGGTTGCGGGCCAGCAGGTTGCCGGTGCCGCAGGGCACGATGGCCATGGCGGTGTCCGTGCCCAGCAAGGGCCCGGCGCAGGCGCGTACGGTGCCGTCACCGCCGCACACGACGACCAGCGTGGTGCCGGGTACCGCGGCCAGTGCCGCGAGTTCCCCGCCGGGGCGCTCCGCCGTGGTGAGGGTCCACCGCTGGTCGGTGTAGCCGTGGCGGTCCAGGACGGCACGCACCTCGTCGGCCAGTTCGCCGGGGCAGGCATGCGGGTGCCGGACGACGACGGCCCGGCGTCCGCCGCCACCACGGGAGCGGGGGCCGGGCGTCCGGCCCTGCCGTCCGCCGGCCGGCGGCAGGGCGCGGGTCATCACGAACAGGGTGCAGGCGCCGTTGAGGAGACCTCCGATGACGTCACTGGGGTGGTGCATGCCCGCGTACAGCCGCGACTCCGCCACCGCGGCCGGGACGCACAGCAGCAGGACGACCGACGGAAGCCGCCACGGACGGCGCGGCCCGCGCGCCGCGAGCACGGCCAGGCCCCCGTACAGGGCGAGTGCGGCCCCCGCGTGCCCGGAGGGGAAGCTCGAGGTCGGCGGTGCGAGCTCCAGGTGCGGGACGTCCGGGCGGGGCCGTTCCACGCACATGGTGACGAGGACGAAGACCGCCGACTGCGCCGCCACCGCGCCGGCCAGGAAGTACGCCTCGGCCCGCCGCGCGGTGCGCGGCAGTACGAGCAGCGCCACCGCGCACAGCAGCGTCACGGCGATCACGCCCTGGGTACCCGCGACCAGTGACAGCCCCTGCGCCACGGTGACGCCCGCGCCGGTACGGTGCGCGGACAGGGACCGGACGACGCCGTCCTCCCCCGACAGCGGCCACCGGTCCGCCAGGGGGCCGGTCACCAGCGCTCCGAGCGCCACCAGCAGCCCCCACTGCGCGGGCAGCAGCAGCAACCACCGCAGCCGTGGCGGGACTGCGCCGCCAGCGATCCTCATGGCTGCCGTCTTACCCGTCTGGCCCAGGTGACGCGTGACCGACGACATCGAGGGCCCGGATCAGGGCACTTCCGAAGCCGGGCCGCGGACGAGCCGATCACCCATCAGCGCCCGGCGCACCTCCCGTACCACGTCATCATCGCCATGGCGGCCGTCGTGCCGCTGGTCGCACTGCTGTTGATCCGGGTCCGCAGGAGCGACCTGGAGAGCCTCAGCGGCAAGGCGGCGGCCGGGGGCCGGGGGCTGTAGCGGAAGGACGCTATCGCCCGGGACCGGCCGTACGGGGCGGCCCCGGGCGATCGGCCGGAGGACGACTGGGATGCGCCCCGGCGTGTTCCGGACTGGACGACGGAGCTGGACACGTCCAGCGCGTACGGATAGGGAAGGACCCACGTCGCGTCAGCGGCGGGAACGAGGGAAGGCGGAGAAGAGGCCGTGCCGCGCGGGGACGAGGTTCACGAGGCAACTTGCGGTCCGTGGCCGCTGTCGACTCGCGCCCTGGCCCGTGAGGCCGGGCAGGCACGGCGGCTCCTTGCGGCCGGGGAGTGGCGGCCCGCCCCCGCGGACTCCGCAGCGGCCGCGGCGGTCCTGGACCGTCTTGCGGCGCCGCTCCCGGCCCGGCGGCAGGCGACCGCCCGGACCCGCGCCACGGACCGGGACCGGCGGCTCCAACGGGTCCTGCGCACCGCCCTCCACCACCTCGACGCAGGCGCCGTCAGCCCGCGCGCGGCCGCTCTCCTCGCCGCCGTCGCCCGGGCCTTCCTGCCGTGGTACGCCACCCCGAACCCACCAGTGGCAGCGGCCGCGCCCGGATACGGGTCCCCTGCGGGGACGGCAGGCGTACGGACCCGGCCGGCGACCGACGCGGGCGAGGCACTGCTCCCCGAACTGACCGAACTGTTCGCCGCGCTGGCCTCGGCGGGCCCGCCCGGGACCGCCCCGCACACACCACCGGTCCGGCCCTGGCAGGTCCGGTACGCGGGCCGCTTCCGGCGTCACGGCAGACCCGCCGCCGGGGTGTGGACGGCCGAGACCGTCGGCTGCCCGGCGTGCGGAGGCCGGGACGGCCCGTGGACGGTGACCTGCGACTGGCGCCTGATCCGGCTGGGCTGCCCGTGCGGGGTGACGACCCACGAGCACGGTCTCGCCCTCTCCGAAGTCTGGCTCCTCCTACCGGACGTGTGACCGGCTGGGGCGTCGTGGCCTGGCCGTGCGCCCGGGCTCAGTGGGCGGGGGCGAAGGCGGCCTGCGCCCATTCGGCGAAGCCGGTCCAGGCGATCTCCGGATGTGCCGCGTGGAGCGCGGGGACGTCGACGCGGTAGCCGGGGCCGTTGAGGAAGGTCCACATCGCGTGCATGTCCGGGTTGCCGATGGCCTCCAGCGGTACGCGCTCGTGCCGGACGTCCCGCCCCAGGGCCGCGCGCAGGGCGTCCGCCATCTGCGCGGGCGTGGGTGCGTCGCTGGCCAGTTCGATACGCCGCCCCAGGTAGGGCGCGGGGTTGAGCAGCACCTCGGCCGCGAACGCGCCATGGTCGGCCCGTGCGAGCTGCTGCAGCGGCCTGTCGGCGGGCAGCGGCAGGTCGAGCACGCCGCCGCGGATGCGCTCCGCGTCGCCGAGGGCGTTGTCGTAGAAGTACGTCGGCCCCAGGATCGTGTGGGGCACATCGCCGGAGGCCAGCTCGGCTTCGATGCGGGCCTTGCTGTCGAAGTGCGGTACGCCGCTCCCCTGGTCGGCACCGGCCACCGAACTGAACACCAGATGCGGTACGCGCGTCGCGCCGGCGGCGGTCAGGATGGCCCGTCCCTGGGCCACCTCGGCGTCCACGCCGGCCTCGAAGGGCGTGGTGAACGCGAAGACCCCCGCCACCCCGTCCATCGCCGCGGCAAGGGAAGCGCCGTCGTTCAGGGAGCCCGCCACCACGGTGACGCCTCGATCGGCCAGCCGCCGCGCGGCCTCCCGCGCGGGATCCCGCACCATCGCCCGCACCCTGGCCCCGCGGTCCAGCAACGCGTCGGTCACGGCCCTGCCCTGTCCGCCGGTTGCGGCAAGCACCAGGATCGGCTCATCAACCATCGGGAAACTCCTTCTTCATGGCCGCAGGGCATGAACGCCAATGCGCAGTATCCGGCCACGGCGCATGCACATGCGCGGCAACACGGACACATCGGGCCCCTCCGCGGGGTGAACTTCACGCCGGGACGTGTGCGAACAACGGGCGCCCGGCATGGCCTTTCCACGGCCGTTCTCCGTGGTCACGAACTTCCTTCGTCCCCATGACCCATCACCTGGTGCATGTGTGACACCCCGGATCGGTGTCGGGACGCCGCCGGCCGCGTCATCGCACGCGACAAACCCGGCGACGTCGGCGATCACCCCCGGGATACTGGTCGCCCATGGATGAGGTGGAAGTCGTCGTCGCCCATTCCGAGCGCGCGACCCTGCGCGTCGGCGACGTGTTCCTGAAGGTGGACGCCGATCAGGCGCGCATCGACGTCGAGGTCGAGGCGATGTCCCTCGCGCCGGTCCCGACCCCGGAGGTCCTGTGGCGCAAGCCGCCCGTGCTCGCGATCGCCGCAGTCCCGGGGACGACGCTTGGGCGCCTCGGCGGGCCGTCGACCGGGCCACCGGCGGCGTGGGCCGCGGCGGGCGCCGCCATCCGGAAGCTGCACGACGCGCCGCTGCCGCCCCGGCCCGGCGGGGCGGGCCGGAGCCTCGTCGCACTGGCGGCGGAACTCGACGGCGAGTGCGAGCTGCTCGTGACGAACGGCCTCCTGCCCGCTGACCTGGTCACCCGCAACCGCCGGGTCGCCGAGGCCGCGCTCCGGCCGTGGACTCCGGCGTTCACGCACGGCGACCTGCAGATCGCGCACGTCTTCCTCGAAGGCGACGAGGTCACGGGCATCATCGACTGGTCCGAGGCGGGTCAGGGTGACGCCTTGTACGACCTCGCCACCTTCACGCTCGGACACGAGGAGCACCTCGACGACGTCGTCGCGGGCTACGGCACCGACGTCGACCTCGACGTGATCCACGCGTGGTGGTCGTTGCGAAGCCTGCTGGTGGTTCGCTGGCTGATCGAGCACGGCTTCGACCCGTTCGCGCCGGGCTGCGAGGTCGACGTGCTGAGATCCCGGATGTGAGGCTGCGCGGGCCCGGCTGTTCGCTGACCACTTGGAACTGACACGCCGCCATTCCCGGAGGTCCGGAAACCTCCTTCCACCAGGAGTCGTCATCCGCCGTCCCTGTTGCGCCACGCGTGCAGCTTGTCCGGGTGCATCATGAGCCAGATCCGGCCGATGCGGCCCTCCTCGGTGAGGTCGATACCGACGACCGCCGCCGTCACGCCGTCCACCCGGCCGACGAGGTGCGCACGGGGCTCGGCGTCGCTGGCTGAGCCTCTACTTCTGCCTGCTGGCGGGCGGCGGCAACGACCTGTTCGCGACCCGCTTCCACCTCTCCATCAACGCGGTCACCTGGGCCGTCCGCGTCGCGGTGTTCGTCGTCCCGGTGGTCTCCCTCGTCGTCACCAAACGCATCTGCCTGGGACCCGCCGCGAACGCCTGCGGCTGCGCCTGTCGCACGCCTTCTACGGGCCCGCGTCACAGGTGGCCAAGCCCACCGAGGAGGAGATGCGGCACGGCATCGAGCACTGACCGGCGAAGCCGGGGGATATCGGGCGGCTGTCACCCTCGGCTCACACCTGATGTGGGTGTGATCCTTGACGCCGGTCCCTAACCGACCAGGCGGCGGCGCCAGTCCAGGGGCGTGACGGTGATGGCCCGGTCGGGGTCACGGTCCCACACGGCGTGAAGGCCGGCCGCTTCGAGGGCGGCCACGACCTCGTGGCCGATGGCTGCAGTGGTCTCGGGCGAGCCGTCGAAACCCCCGTAGAGGAGCATCAGCCCGTGGCCGGCCGCGGCGGAGTCCGTGCACTGGGTGTGGAAGTAGACGAAGCCGCGGGCGTCCGGCCTGCCTTCGTCGCCGATCTCGGACTGGCCGCAGGTGCGGCAGCAGGTGAAGTTCTCACGGGCGGTGATGCCGGCCTCCTGCAGGGCGGCGAACGCGCGGGTGAGTCGCTCAGGGTCGGTCTCGCCCTGCCATGCGGTCTGCTCCGCGACCCGCTCCAGCCACAACCGGTCGGCCAGCGCCTCCGCCTGCTCGCGCGAGACGGGCCGACGGTCCTTGGTGACCAGGTACTCCTCGGCAAGCTCGGCCAGTTCGGCGCGGGAAGCGTAGCCGCCGACCAGCACCTCGCGGACGCGCTCCTCCAACTCCACGCGCTCGTTTTCGTCGAGGTCGAGCGGCGGTACTTCGGGGACGGGGCCCATGTCCAGGAGCGACCAGCCCAGACCACCGTCCCAGCCGGCCTCCTGGCGGGCCCAGCCGGTCATCGCCGCGACCACGGCTTCGGGCCCGTCGGCCATCGCCTGGAAGTGCCGGTCGGCGGCACCGTCCCGGTGCTCCAGCGTGTAGTCACCACCGGCCTCGTGCCAGACCTGGGCGAAGACGTCAGGCAGGTCGGGTATCCGCTGGACCACCAGGAACCGGTCACCGTCACCACCGATGTGCCGGACCAGCCCAGCCAGCTCCTCGGCGGACACACGGACGTGCCGCTCCCGGTTCTCCGTCTTCACCACGATCTCGAGCATGCGCAGACTCTGACACACCCCTCTGACACACCCCTCTGACCGCAGACCTCCCGAGAGCCGACCAGCCCTGATCCCGGGTGGGCGTTGACCGAGGTGTGACGACAGGCCCTAGACCCAGGCGGCCAGCTTGTCCGGGTTCAGCGTGATCCACACGTCGGTGATCCGCGATCCGGCAACGTGCAGGGTGACGACGGCGACCACCGCTCCGTCCACCCGGCAGACCAGTGCAGGGCGGTGACCGGCGTTCTCCAGGGTCATGAGGGCCGTGGCCAGACGGCCCTCCTTACGGGACGCGCCGATGAGGTAGCGGGCGGTCCTGTCCGCTCCGTGGATGGGCTTGAGAGCGGCACGGACCCGTCCTCCGCTGTCCGCCCGCGTGGTGACCTGCGGGTCCAGCAGGGCGATCAGGCGGTCGAGTTCGCCGGTCTGGCACGCCCGCTTGAACTCGCGGACCAGCCGCCGGTACTCCTGCTGATCCGCCTCGTGCCTGCGCGCGGAGGTGATGCCGCTGCGGCCCGCCACGGCCAGCGCGCGGCAACTCTCTGCGCTGCGGCCGACGATGGCGGCGATCTCGACGAAGGACACCTTGAAGACGTCGTGCAGGACGAAGCTCACGCGTTGCGCCGGCGTGAGGGCCTCGAGCAGGACGAGCATCCCCATGGTGACGGAGTCGTCCAGGGCGACCCGGTCAGCGGGGTCGTCCATGTGCGCGGACGTCCGTACGCTGCTCCACGCCGAGCTGTCCGGCAGCGGTTCGGGCAGCCACTCGCCCGTGTACCTCTCCCTGCGGACGCGGGCGGAGCCGAGGTGGTCCAGGCAGATCCGGCCGGCCACGCGGACCAGCCAGGCCGTGGGGGACCTGATGCCGGCGCGGGCCGAGGGGGACATCGCGTACCAGCGGGCGTAGGTCTCCTGGACGGCGTCCTCGGCGTCGTGCGTCGATCCGAGCATCCTGAAGGCCAACGCCATCAGCATGGGCCGGTCCTTCAGCGCCGGGTTCGGAAGGGTGCCCGGTCGCCCCGCGGCCTTGCCCCGCATGAGCAAAGTTCCTCTGGCCGAGGAGACCCCTGTGCGGCGGCGCAGGGGTCTCCATGAGTGTCGTGCTTCCCTCGTGCAGGCGGTGACGGAAACCGGCGAGCCGTCGCGTGGGGCGGCTCAGGCGGCGGTTCCGCTCGCCCCTCTGAGTCGCTCACGGGTGGCGCAGTGCCGCATCGCACGCCGTTCGCTCTCCGTGGTGCCGCCCCAGATGCCTTCCATGGGGCCGGTTTCCACCGCCCACTCCAGGCACCGGGCGATGACGGGGCACCGCCGGCACACTGCCTTGGCCTCGTCGATCTGCGCCATGCCCAGGCCGCTGCCGCTGATCGGGAAGAAGAGTTCCGGATCCTCCCCGCTGCAGGCGGCGGCGTCGCGCCAGTTCATGGAAGCCTCCTCATAGGTGGTCATGTCAGCCCACCGTTCGCGGCCGTTCCGCGGCCCAGGGCCCGGCCCCGACCGGACGGTAAGTGCCATGTCTGGATGCTATGGACGAGCGCGCCGTGACGTCCAAGACGGATATCGGAAGGCGTCGATAGACACAGCCTATGGTCGCGATCCGCACATCCCGTGAAGGCGTGCGCCTCCACAGAGGTACGACGACACAGGCCGCCGGAATGTGACGTACGGGCCCCCGGGCGCCGCGGCCGTCGTCAGCCGTGCCCGGGCGCTCGTCACCCGCCAACTGGCCCGCTGGGGCTGGACGACCTGGCCGAGTCCACGGAGCCGATCGTCAGCGAGCTGGTCACCAACGCCGTCGTCCACGGCGGCGGAGGCTGCGACAACGACCGGACGATCGGGCTGCGCCTGATCCGGCACGCAGTCCTGACCTGCGAGGTCTCGGACTCCAGCCACAGTCACCCGCTGCTGCACCGCCCCACCGCCACCGACGAACACGGCCGCGGGCTCTTCCTCGTCGCGCAGTTGTCCCGCGCCTGGGGGCCCGCCACCTTCCGGAAGGCAAGCTCGTCTGGGTCGACCAGCAACTGCCGCCGGGGGCGGGTTCTTCGCCGTGATCAAGGGCGCGACGTCATCCGCGTCCGATTTATACATAAATGTTAGCACCTATTGCACCTTGCGGCTTATCAGCGCTACGCTGCACGGACATCCTTCAATAGCACCGGCCGGGGGACTCCGGACGCTGCGGAGGCCACCGCCTCCGACGCCCCACCGGCACGTGAGGCGTCCTCGGAGCCCGCCGCGCATGCGCCGAGGCCGGTGGCGGGCGGTCGCCAACTCCCGCTCCGCGAGCCGGAGCACGACACACGCCCCACGCCACCGGAAACCCTCGGCGACACCGCCGACGTGCACGACGCCACCCCGTGCGTCGCTGACGGGCCCCGCATCCAGCAGGCCCGTCCGATCGGCATCACCCTTCGCTCTGGCACCACCGGTCCCAGCGCCACCTCCACGCGCCGTGCTGCGCACGAAGCACCGCGCCTCCGCACAGCAGGAGAACCACCCGTGACCCTCACCGGCGAGAACACCGTGCAGCAACTGCTGATCGACGGCGTCTGGCAACAGGCCGCCAGCACGCACACCTTCACCGCACGCGACCCGTTCACCGGCGACATCGCCTCCCAGGCCGCAGCCGCCCTCTCGGCGGACGTCCTGCGGGCGGCCGATGCCGCCGACCGTGCCTTCCCCGCCTGGGCGGCGCTGCCGCCCAACGAACGCCGCCGCATCCTGTGGGCGGCCGCCGAGGCACTCGAAGCGCGAGCCGAGGAGATCTCCGAGGCGATCACCGTCGAGATGGGCGGCCCCGCCCCATGGGGCCACTACAACACCTCGGCCCTCGCCGAGAAGTTCCGCTACGCCGCGAGCGCGGTCCACGACGGCCTCACCGGCGAGCTCATCCCGTCCGAGACACCCGGCCGCACCTCCATCGCGATCCGCAAACCGGTCGGCGTGGTCGCCTGCATCATCCCGTGGAACGCCCCGGCGCTGCTCGTCGGCAACTCGGTCCCGTACGCGCTGGCCGTGGGCAACACCGTCGTGATGAAGGCGTCCGAGCAGACCCCGCGCACCCACGGCCTGGTCGCCGAGTGCCTCACCGAGGCCGGGCTGCCCCATGGGGTGTACAACCTCGTCACCAACGCGCCCGAGGACGGCCCCGAGGTGGTCGACGCGCTGATCGCCCACCCGGCCGTACGGCGGGTGCACTTCACCGGTTCGAGCCGGGTGGGCCGGATCATCGCGCAGCGGGCCGCCGCGCACATGAAGCAGGCGATCCTCGAACTCGGCGGCAAGGCGCCCGTCCTGGTCCTCGCCGACGCCGACCTCGACCGGGCGATCAGCGCCACGGCCTTCGGCGCCTTCGCCAACTCGGGCCAGGCGTGCCTGTCCACGGAACGCATCCTGGTCGACCGCAGGATCGCCGAGGAGTTCACCCGGCGCCTGGCCGCCGTCGCCGCCACCGTCACCTGCGGTGACCCGCGCGACCCGCACACCGCGCTCGGCCCGGTCGTCGGACCGGACAGCATCGATCGGCTGTCCGACCTGGTCCTGGACGCGGTCACGGCCGGCGCACGGCTCCTGGCCGGCGGGACCTCGGACGGTCCGTGCTTCGCGCCCACCGTACTGGCCGACGTCACCCCGGACATGCGCGTCTACCGCGAGGAGTCCTTCGGCCCCGTCGTCGGCGTCATCTCCGTCGACGGACCCGAGGAGGCCCTGCGCGTGGCCAACGACAACGACTACGGGCTCACCTCGGCCGTCTTCACCCGGGACATCCCCCTCGCCCTCGACCTCGCCAAGCGCATCAACGCCGGCATGTGCCACATCAACGGCAGCACGCTCGACGACGAGGCGCAGATGCCCTTCGGCGGCGTCAAGAACAGCGGCTACGGCAAGTCCGGCGGGCGCGCCGGCCTGGAGGAGTTCACCGAACTCCAGTGGATCACCATCGAAGGCTCGCGGCCGCCGCGCTACCCCATCGCCGAATGACCTGCCCCTCTGGGCACGGCACACGATCGACTCACGAGGAACGGACGGGACATCGATGACCGACAGCTACGACTACGTCGTCGTCGGCGGCGGGACGGCCGGCTGCGTGATCGCGGCACGGCTGTCCGAGCCCGAGGGCGTACGCGTCCTGCTGCTGGAGGCGGGCACGGCGCAGACCTCGGCCGACATGACCTCGCCCCCGGCCTGGCCGGCCCTGCTGCGGACGTCGGCGAACTGGGGGGACACCACCGTCCGGCAGCGGGCGAGCGGCACCACCGTCCCCCTCGCCCGCGGGCGCACGCTCGGCGGCGGATCCGCCATCAACGCGATGAACTTCCTCCGCGGCCACCGCTCCAGCTACGACGCCTGGGCGGAAGCCGGCCTGGAGGGCTGGGGGTTCGACGGGCTGCTGCCCTACTTCAAGCGCAGCGAGAACCTCTCCGGACGGGATCCGGCCCTGCGCGGGGTCGGCGGCCCCCTGACCGTCGGGCTCCCCGAGTCCCCGAACCCGGTCGTGGCGGCCATGCTCGAGGCGGCGGCCGAGACCGGTCACCGGCGCGCGACCGACATCGGCGGCGGAGCGGAGGAGGGATTCGGCTGGTCCGACCTGAACGTCGTCGACGGCAGGCGGCAGAGCGCCGCCGACGCCTACCTGGCCCCCGTCCTGCACCGTCCCGACCTGACCGTGGTGACCGGTACCCAGGTGCTCCGGCTGCACATCGGCGGCGGGCGGTGCAGCGGGGTGGAGTACGGCGCCAGGGACGGCACCGTATCGCTCGTGCGGTGCTCGGGCGAGGTGGTCCTCACCGCGGGCGCCATCGGATCGGCGCAACTGCTGATGCTCTCCGGAGTCGGCCCCGAGGGGCACCTGCGCCGTACCGGCATCGACGTCGTGGTGGACCTCCCGGCCGTCGGGGAGAACCTGCACGACCACCCGATCGCCAACCTCATCTACCGGGCGGCCCGTCCGGTCCCGGAGGGCGCCAACAACCACGGCGAGGCGTACGGCCTGGTGCGCAGCGGGCCCGGGCTCGACGGCCCGGACCTCCAGGTGCTCTTCGTCGACGCGGCGGGTCACATCCCCGTCCCCGACGCGCCCGCCGCGGGGCAGGGTTACACCATCTCCGTCTCCTCGATACGGCCCCACAGCCGCGGGAGCGTCCGCCTCGCGAGCGCCGACCCGGACGTCCTGCCGCTCGTCGACCCCGACTACTACGGCGACGAGCGGGACCTGGCCGCCGTGGTCCGGGGGCTTCACCTGGCGCGGGAGATCGGTCAGGCGGACGCGCTCGCCGAGTGGCGCGGGCACGAGGTCCTGCCGGGGCCCCAGGTCACGGACGACGCCGGCCTGCGGGACCACGCGCTCAGGACCCTGTGCTCGTACATGCACCCCGTCGGCACCTGCCGGATGGGCCACGACGACGGCTCCGTCGTCGACCCCGCCCTGCGTGTGCGCGGCGTCGACGGCCTGCGGGTCGCCGACGCCTCCGTCATCCCCTCGATCCCCTCCGCGAACACCAACGCCACCGTCTATGCGATCGCGGAACGCGCCGCCGAGCTGCTGCGGTCCTGAGCGGTGGTCCGGATAGGTCCTGACGGCGCCGGCGGGTGGCTACCGGGGCGCCCCGGACGTGACGGGGCCGAGTCCGCTCGGCAGATGCCGGACGGCGACCGCCACCGCCTCCCGCGCGGTGGCGGTCTCGGTGAGGACGTCCCGGTCGGCGAAGGCTCCGCGGACCGTGAACCGGTCGACGTCATCGGCGCGCAGGCACGGCCCGGTGACGGTCAGGTCCGGGCGGGTGGTGGTCGAGAAGTACAGCACCCACCTGTCCCGGAAGGGGTACAGACCCCTCAGAGCCGGTTCGGCGTACGCCCTTTCGACCAGCGCCCGGTAGCCGGGCACGGCCACTTCCCCCGCCTCCTTGCGCAGGCCCTGCCACTCGGACTCGGCCAGCCGGACGGGATCGCCGTCGGGCACCTCGAACCGGCCGGTCATGAGCACGAAGGGCGCGACCCGGCGGATGTCGCTCAATGACCCGCCCTCGTGCCACGCCCGCGCGGCCCTCGCGAGTTGCCCCAACTCCGCGGCGCGTCCCCAGATCAGCGGTACGCCCTGCGACGCCTCTCCGCCACGGATCCACCACTCCCGCGCGAACTCCGACGCGTTGATCCGCAGGGCACCCCGGTGCGGCAACCTGCTCTCGACGGCGGCGTGGGTCAACGCGTCCGCGGACGGGGCGGTCACGGGGAGGGAGAAACCTTCCTCCTCCGCCACGGCTCGCAGTGCCTGGGCGAGACCGCCCCGACTCGCGATGTCGGGAAAGAGATGGGCTGGATCACGTTGCTGGGCCACGACTTCTGATTCTGCCGCAGCCGCCCGCCGGTTGACGGCCGGTCAGCCGGCGTAGAGGCTCTCGATGTTGTCGTGGAGCTGGTTGGCCAGCGGCGGAGCGGTGTAGGTGTCGGTCATGACCTCGATGTAGCAGCCGGTGCCGGCCTTCGCCGCCGCGTCCATGGCCTGGTCGAGCTCGGCGAGGGTCGAGACGCGGGCGGTGAACCAGTCCTCGCAGCCCAGGGCCTTCGGCAGTTCGGCGTAGCGCCAGTTGGCGAGGTCGTTGTAGGCGATGTCCGGGTGCTTGCACAGCAGACGCTCGATCAGGTAGCCGTGGTTGTTCAGCACGAACACCACCGGGCGCAGCCCGTACCGCCCGAACTGGCTGATCTCCTGCGCCGTGAGCTGGTGCGAGCCCTCGCCGGTGATGAGGACGACGCGCCGGCCGTCCTGGGCCGCGACGGCCGCGCCGACGGCGGCGGGCGTGGCCCAGCCGATCGAGCCCCACAGGGTCTGGTTGTGGAAGGTGGCACCGCTGGGCAGCTGGGCGAACGCCAGGCCCATGGAGACCGTTCCGGTCTCGGCGACCAGGATGTCGTCCGGCTTGAGGAAGTCCTCCCAGCGGGGGTAGAGGTTCTCGGCGGTGATGGAGTCGCCGCCGCTGCCTCCTGCCGGGGCCATGCGGGTCACCCGGGCCTCGAGGTGCGGCCACTGCTTGCGCGGCAGCTTCTCGGTGAGCGCGACGAGCAGGTCCTTCATCTCCACGCTCTGGTAGGTCATGCCGTCGACGCTCACGTGGTGGTGGCGGATGTCGATCGTGCGACCGGGGTCGAGGTCGGCGGTGAACGCGCCGCTGTTGAAGTCGTGCATCAGCGCACCGACCAGCACGACGACGTCGCTGCCCTCGACGAAGCGGCGGACGCCCTCGTTCATGAGCTTGCCGTCGTACATGCCGCAGTAGCCGGACTGTTCCTCGTTCAGGACGCCCTTGTCGGCCATCATCGTGGCGAAGGGCATCCCGGTGGCGTCCAGGAACCGCTGCAGTTCCGGTCCGAGGCCGGAACGGGCGGCGAGCACCCCGGGCAGGGCACAGGCGCTCTCGGCCCGGCCGAGCATGTCGGCGACGGCCCGCACGGCGGCGTCCAGTTGCGCGGGATCGCTGGCGGGTGCGGGGATCGGCTGGGCCGATCCGACCACGGGCATCTCCGCCAGGTCGGCGGGGAACGCCATGTAGACCGGGCGGCGGTGGTAGGCCGCCGCCGCGATGAGCCGCTCGGTCTCGGACGCGACGTTCTGCGGCGTCATGATCGCGCTCGCGCACACCACGGCATCGGACATCTTCAGGAAGAGGTCGAACTCACCGTTGCCCAGGGTGTGGTGGACGACCGAGTGGTGCGCCTGCACGGGCATCTTGGGCATGCCGACCAGGTGGAACACGGGCAGGTGGTCGGTGTACGCACCGGCGATGGCGTTGATCGCGCTGAGTTCGCCGACCCCGTAGGTGGTGCTCACCGCGCCCACACCGTGCACGCGGGCGTAGCCGTCGGCGCTGTACCCCGCGTTGAGCTCGTTGCAGCTGCCGATCCACTGGATGTCCGGGTGCTGGGAGATGGCGTCGTTGACGGGGAAGGCGTAGTCGCCCGGGACGCCGAAGACATGACGCACGCCGATGTCCCGCAGCCGGTTCAGGACGTGCTGGATGACGGTGGTGGACATGGGGAGGTTCCTTTCCTGGTGACGGCACCACCGCCCCAGGGCGCCGGTCTCCGGTGGAGTCGGTGCCGGCCTCGCCGGGCGGCGCGGAGTGCGGCGGGCACCACGGGAACGGCCACCGCCAGTGCCACAGGTGAAGCGAGCGGGGCTTTTCGCCCCCGCAACATGCTGTCCGCATCCCCCACAGCCCGCAACCGGAGCCATCCGGGGCACGAGCTGCGCGAACGGATCGCAGGGGCCCGGTCGAACACGCGGTCCGGCCTGCGGATCGGCCGATACCCTCGACCCCATGGCCGACACCACCCCGTTCCGGCGCCGGCTCGCCGTCACCGTCTCGTCCTATGGCGGCGCTGTCCCTCGCCGGATGGGGCCTGGCCCACCTCCTCGGAGGTCCTGAGGACCTGATCGACTCCGCCACGACGGTGGGCACGCTGATGCCGGCCGTGGCGACCGTGGAGAAGACCCGCCAGTTGCGGCAACGCCTCCGCACGAGGTAGCACCGCACCCCTGCCCCGTGCAGCGCGCAGCCGCCCGAACCCGACGCCGCTCGAGGAGCCACCGTGCACGAGTTCGCAGCAGTCCTCGCGGGTGCGCCCATGTCACCCCGCGGTGAGGCCGTCTTCATGCTGCTCATGGGCCTGGGGATGACCGTGTTCGGCCTGCTCGGAATCCGGCACACCCGCTTCTGGGTGGCGTACGACGAGCAATCACAGCAGGACGCCCATGACGCCTACGGATGGGTGCCCGCACCGACCTCGGCCACACGCATGGCCTCGCGCATCAAGACGAAGATCGTCGGCTCGGTCTTCACGATCGCCGGCCCGACGCTCGCGATCATCGGGGCCCTTCGCCTCATCGAGCAGTAGGCGGATCCGGATCCGGCTCCGCCGGACGCACGCGTCGACCGTATGATCCGCGCATGATCGACGAGACGGCCCTCAGGAGATGGGGCAGGGCAATCGACTGGGCGGTACTGATCCCGTCAGGGCTCCTGCTCTTCACCGGCGTACGGGAGTACCGCGACGGCGGGTCCATCGGATGGCCCGTCGCCGGGGCGTTGCTGGTCCTGGTGAGCTGCTGGACGGTCCACCGCGGGATGTCCCGCCGACGGGGCGAGGCCGGCAGGCCGATGCCCTGACCCGCGGTCGCGGGGTCCCGCCGGGTGCCGATCATGTCGAGGAGGACCGTCGTGTCGTGGTCGGGGCTCCCTTCCTCGGCGCAGTGGGTGACCAGACGGTGACCAGGGGTGCCGTCCGGTTGCATCGGCTGGTGGCCCAGAGTGATGTCGCCGGGCCTCGACGCCGTACCGCCCCGTCGGCGCCCGCTACTGACCCGACCGCCCCGGGCAGCGGCCGACCACGACCACGGAGACACAGGACAGAACCGCGCCCCCGCGGCGTGCCCTCAGGCGGCGAGCCGCGTGGCCGCCTCCTCCCACCTGCCGGGTTCCGGGAGCTCGTCGTCGCCGTGGCCGTCCAGCCGGTACCAGCCGCCGCCGGCGAGCCAGGTCCCGAGCCAGTCGGCCAGGCTCCGCTCGTCGACGAGCCAGCCGTCCGACCAGTCACCGGTGTCGGCGTTCGGCTCGAAGATCAGGACGGTGCCGCTCGCGCTCCGGCAGTCCACCGCGCCGTACATGCCGCAGCCCCAGTCGAGGATCGGCAGTACGCCCTCGGGCCAGTGCGGGGAGGCCGCGGCCTGTGACTCCGCCCGCCGGGCCTGGTACGCGGCCACCGCGCTGCACCCCTGCCCGACCAGCGGGAACAGCTCGTACCCGGGCCCGAAGCCGCCGTTGGCCACCTCCGTGTAGAGGCGGGCGAGCAACGGCGGTATCGCGAAGCCCAGAAGGGCTTCGGCCTCCGCCACCTGCGCGGCCCGGGCGGGCGCGGGCAAGGTCCCGGTGGTGGCCCCGGCCTTCGCCGCCGCGCGCACCACCAGGTCGTCGGCCAGGTCATCGGCCGGGTCGTCGGCTTCGATCATGTGCCGATCATGACGGGCCCGTCTGACAAGCGGTGTCCACGAGCGACCCGGGGGCCCCTGCTTGCTTCGGCAAGTAGCCCCCATATACTTGTGCCGACAATCATTTCCGGGTCCTGGGCAGCACGCCGGCCCGGGGAGTCGCACCGCGACGACGGTCCGCCCACCGCGGCCACGCAGGTGGCACAAGCACACAGGTGATCTCGATACCCATGCGCATCCTCATGTTCAACACCCCCCTGACCGGCCACTTCCTGCCCCTGCTGCCGCTCGCCCGGGCGTTGCGCGCGCAAGGGCACACGGTTGCCTTCGTCTCCGCCGCCGCCATGGCCGGCCCGGTCGAGGTGCAGGGTTTTGAGCTGATCCCCGCCGGTCCGGCCGTCGACGTGGCGATCGCCGAAGTGTCCCGCCGCAGCGGTGTCGACATGGCGTCCAATCCTTCGCCGGCGCTGGTCGCCGAGTTCTTCGCCGGGGTACGCGTCGACCTCTCCGTGGACGAGGCCCTCGCGGAGGCGCGCACGTGGGAGCCGGACCTGGTCGTGTCGGAGCACTGCGACTTCGTGGGGCCGCTGGTCGCCGCCGTGCTCAAGGTGCCGTCCGCGGTGATGGGCATCGACCCGGCGCTCGAGCCCGAGGTCCTGGACGCCCTGGCCGCGACGGCGCGGTCCCGTTACCTCGACCGCGGTCTGCAGGCCCCGGCCCACGCGCCGTCCGGCCGCTGGCTGGTGGACCTCTGCCCGCCCGGCCTGCAGCGCGGCGGGGCTCTGCCGCCCCTCGAACGGATGGCGCTGCGGCCGGAGCCCCACCAGGGCCCCGAGGGCACGCCGCGCGCGGCCAGGGTCCCCGGTACCGGCCGGCCCCGGGTGCTCGTCAGCCTCAGCACCGTCTCCGGCAGGGCCTCCGCACTCGGTCCGCTGCTCCGGTCGCTGAGCGTCCTGGACGTCGACCTCGTCGCCACGACGGGAGGCGCCCCGGTCGACGACCTCGGGCTGGAGCCGGGCAGGGTCGAGCTGGTGTCCTTCGTGCCGGCCGCGGAGTTGCTGGACGGCGTGTCGGTCGTCGTGCACCACGGCGGTTCCGGCAACACGTTCGGGGCGGCGGCGCGCGGGATCCCGGCCGTCGTCGTCCCGGGAGCGGCCGGACAGCAGCGTCAGGCGTTCCGGCTCCAGGCCGCGGGAGCGGGCGTGGCGATGCCGATCGGCGAGCAGGGGCCGGAAGCGGTCACCGCCGCTGTCAGCCGTGTGCTCGCCGAGCCCGCGTTCACCGCGGCGGCGGAGCGCCTGCGTGACGAGATCGCCGCGATGCCCTCGGCCTCGGAGGTCGCCGAGCGCCTCACCGCCGCCGCCGCGGCATAGCGCGCAGCGCGAGAGGGCCCGTCGGACGGCTGACGGGCCCCACGCGCGCGGACCCCGCCGCCGTCCCCGGTCACTTGCGGAACAGCAGCACGAACACGCCGAGCACCACGCCGAGGACCACCGCGGAGACGCCGTGGCCCACCCGGTGCGCGCGCACGCCCGGAAGGTGACGGTCGAACGCGAAGCGGCCGGGCCCGCCGACGGCCAGCGTGGTGGCCAGCGCGGCGATGAGCAGTTCGTACTCCACCCCCGTCGGGGCGAAGAACCCGCCACCCCACTTCACGACGACGGCGTTGACCATGACGCCCACCACCGCCGCCCCGGCGAGCGGGGTCAGCAGCCCGAGGGCGAGGCCCACGCCCCCGAGCACCTCGCTGAGCCCCGCCAGCACCGCCATCGCCTTCCCGGCCGGGTAGCCGCCGGAGGTGAAGACGCGTCCTGCGCCGTCGAGGCCCACCCCGGAGAACCAGCCGAACAGCTTCTGGGCTCCGTGGCCCGCCATCGTCAGCCCGAGCACCAGCCGCAGGAGCAGCAGCCCGGCGTCATGGACGTACGGCGGGACGCCGAACTCGGCGGTGGCGTGGGAGCCGGAGCGGGACAGTGTGCCGAGCGGGGAAGCGGACATGTCTGAGGCCCTTCGTGGGGATGTGCGGCCTGCGAGCCGGACGTCGCGACGGGCGGTCCACCGCACGGCCGATCACGGCAGCAGCGTGACGCCCTGCGGCGCCGTCCGGCAGGCGGCACGCCGGACGTTAGGTCCATGGGGGTCGCATGCCGTGCCACCGATGGCCCCACCCCGTCCCTCCCCTGGCAGGATCTCCGGGTGACCTCCTTGTTCCTGATGGTCGGCCTGCCCGGGGCCGGGAAGACCACCGTGGCCCGGCGGCTCGCCGGGGAACACGGCGCGCTGCGCCTGACGCCGGACGAGTGGATGATCCCGCTGTTCGGCGCATCCGAGGCCGACGGGAAGCGCGACGTGCTGGAAGGGCTGCTGCTGCGGCTCGCGCTGCAGGCGCTGGCGCTCGGGACCGATGTGGTCCTGGACTTCGGGTGCTGGTCGCGTGACGAGAGGTCGGCGATCCGCCGCCTGGCGGAATCCGCGGGCGGGTCCTGTCGCCTGGTGTACGTACCGGTGGACCACGAGACCCAACGGGCCCGCGTCGCCCGGCGCCAGGCCACGACACCGGAACGGACCTTCCCGATGAGCGAGGCGGACCTCCTGCAATGGCGGGCGCTGTTCGAGGAGCCCGACGCCGCCGAACTCGCCGGCGAGGACGTGGGCGACCCTCCCGCCGGGTGGCCGGGATGGCGCGAGTGGGCCGCCGGCCGGTGGCCCTCGTTCGAGTGAGGACCGCCGCCGCGGGGGCCTCGAAGCCGATCCCTACACCCCGCCGGTCCCGGTCGACTTCCGCGAGGTCACCGTTCCGGGTCCGCAGGGCGCCCCGGACGTCCGGGTGCACGTCCACAGGCCGGAGGGCCACGAAGGCAAGCTGCCCGGCCTGCTGTACGTGCACGGCGGCGGCTTCGTGATCGGGCTCGTGGACTTCTTCCACAACGAGACCACCCGCATCGCCGCCGAGGTGGGCGCGGTGGTCGTGTCGGTGGACTACCGCCTCGCACCGGAACACCCCTACCCGGCCGCCCTGGAGGACTGTTACGCCGCCCTGCGCTGGCTGGCCGGGCACGCCGACGAACTGGGCGTCGACCCCGACCGCATCGGGGTGGCCGGTGAGAGCGCCGGCGGGAACCTCGCGGCCGCGGTCGCCCTGTACGCACGCGACCACGGCGGCCCCGCCCTGAGCATGCAGTACCTCGGCGCCCCCATCCTGGACGACCGCCTCGCCACCGCCTCCATGCGGGCCTTCACCGACACCCCCGGTTTCAACCGCCGCAACGCCCAACGGAGCTGGGACCACTACCTCGGCGGCAAGGGGCTGCGCGGCGGCGACGGCGTCAGCCCGTACGCCGCCCCGGCCAGGACGGAGGACCTGGCCGGACTGCCGCCCACGTACATCGCGGCCACCGAGTTCGACCCGCTGCGCGACGAGGACCTGGCCTACGCCCACCGGCTGATCACCGCGGGCGTCCCCACCGAGATGCACCACTTCCCGGGCGCCTTCCACGGCGCGGCCCAACTGGCCCCGCGGACCGAGGTGAGCCGCCGCATGATCGCCGAGCAGCTCGACGCCCTCCGCCGCGGTCTGCGAACCGGCGAGGCCGGTGGGACGGCCTGACCGCCGGCCCACCACCGGCCCACCACCGGCCCACTGCGGGCCCCCTGCTCCAGCCGGGTGACACCCGGCACGTGGCGATGTCCGCGGTGGGCGAGCCGGGTGACGTGGAGGGCGGGGCGGACGGGCGACGGTTAGCCTGAGCTGGCCGGAAGCCCGGTCGACCTCGGGAGCAGCACGTGGCAAGGCTGGGAACGCGGAGCTGGGCGGGAACGGAGAGTCGCCTGCTGCCGGCCGTCCTGCTGCTCGTCGCCGTGGTGATCGACCTCGCCACGCCACGCACCGTCAGCGCCGCGGCCCTCTACGCGGCTGCGGTGCTGGTGGCCGCCGCTCTGCTGTCGCTGCGCGGGACGGTCCTCATCGGATTGACCGCCCTCGTCCTCGACGCGGTCATGTTCTGGGTCTTCGGCTACCGCCGGAGTGCCATCGCGTTCAGCGAGCTGTTCATGGTCGCGACGGTGACCGGGATCGCCGTCCTCCTGAACCGGCTCCTGTACCACCGCGATGCGCAGCTCCGTTCCGTACGCGACATCGCCGCCGCCGTCCAGCGCGCCGTCCTGCCGACACCACCGGAGCGGATCGGCCCGCTGCGCTTCGCCGCCCGGTACGAGGCCGCCCAGACGGACGCGCAGATCGGCGGGGACCTCTACGCCGTGGTCGACACCCCCTTCGGCGTCCGCTGCGTCATCGGCGATGTACGCGGCAAGGGGATGGAAGCGGTCAGGGCGGTCGCCGTCGGCATCGGGACCTTCTGCGAGGCGGCCCTGCAGGAGCCCAGCCTGACCGCCCTCGCGCAACGGCTGGAGCGGGCCGTCACCCTCGAGTCCCGGCAGTCGGGGACCCTGACCGAGTTCGAGGGGTTCATCACCGGCGTGCTGGCGGAGTTCCCCCGGCACGGGAACGAGGTCCGGCTGGTCAACCGCGGCCACCCGCCGCCGCTGCTCTTCCTGGGCGACACCGTGCGGTACGTCGAGCCCACCGGGCCGGGCCTGCCCCTGGGCCTCGGCGCCCTCGACGACGGCACCGACACCGTCGACCGCGTCGACACGGTGGCGTTCCCCGAAGGGGCCAGTCTGCTGCTCTACACCGACGGACTCACCGAAGCCCGCGACGCGTCGGGCACCTTCTACGACCCCGTCGCCCGATGCACGGGCCGCCGCCGCCCCGACCCCGACGCCCTCGTGGACACCCTGCTCGCCGACCACCACCGCCACACCGGCGGCCGCAGGACCGACGACACGGCGCTGCTGGCCATCACGCACACCCCGACGGAAGACGGGGCCTCCGCGGCCGACCGGATCCAGGACAGCTGAACCGCCGGACGGCGACCCCGGAACCCGGGCTTGATAGGCAAGCATCCACTTGCCTATCGTTGCGGTCATGGCAGAGGATGTGTTCAAGGCGCTGGCCGACCCCACCCGCCGACGCATCCTTGACGAGCTGGCGGAACGGGACGGCCAGACCCTGTTCGAGATCTGCGGGCGGCTGGCGATGAAGCACGGCCTGGGGCTGTCCCGCCAGGCGGTCAGCCAGCACCTGGCCGTGCTCGAATCGGCGGGGCTGGTGCTCACGCGGCGCCAGGGCCGGTACAAATACCACGACCTGAACACCGAACCCCTGGAGCACATCGTGACCCGGTGGCTCAGGCCCGACGCATCGGAGAGCACCCCATGAGGATCCACCTGTCCAGCGTCTTCGTCGACGACCAGGAGAAGGCCCTGCGCTTCTACACCGACGTGCTGGGCTTCGTGAAGAAGCACGACGTCCCGATCGGTACGGACCGGTGGCTGACCGTGGTCTCACCGGAGGAGCCCGACGGGACGCAGCTGCTGCTCGAGCCCTCCGGCCACCCCGCGGTGAAGCCGTACAAGACGGCGCTGGCCGAGGACGGCATCCCGGCGACCTCCTTCGCCGTGGACGACGTGCGCGCGGAGTTCGCCCGGCTGCGCGGGCTCGGGGTGCACTTCACGCAGGAACCGGTGCAGATGGGCCCCGTCACGACCGCCGTACTGGACGACACCTGCGGCAACCTGATCCAGATCGTGCACAGCGCGGACGCCGGGAACTGAGGCGGGGCGTGGACGGTGGTCCCGCCCCCGCGTGTCCTTGACTTCGAGGGCGGTGACCGCGGGGCCCGGGGTCACCTGGGCGGTCGCGGTCGGCTGGGACGAGCGCGCTCAGGGGCCGTCGCAGTAGCGGCGCCGCCACCGGCGCCCGCAGTCGGGGCGCGGGATCACCGTGCGCAGCCAATCCCCGCCCGGAGCCGTTGCGCTGCGCTCCCGGTACCTTGATCCGCGTGAACGCCACCCCGGATCGGACGGGCACGCTGTCGGACGATGAGCTCCCAGCAGTTCAGCAGGTCGTCTCTGGACTACCGAGCCAAGGGAGGGGCCGTGGGGATCGAACTGGAACTGCACTCTGGGCGACCAGCACGCAAGGGGACGTCCCGGGGGACCTTGCTGCGAGGGTCCTATGAGCACGGTGAAGCGCTGGCGAGGGTGCTCGGCACGCTCGGCCGGCACGACTCCGGCAAGCTCGGCTGGGTGGACCCTACGGCGACACGCTGTTCAACGAGCAGGAGGCTCACGTCGTCCGCCAGGAGGTCGCTGTTCAACGAGCAGGAGGCTCACGTCGTCCGCCAGGAGGTCGCCGTCCTGACGCAGCGGTGCACTGACGAGGAGCAGAAGGCGGCTCTGCTCGACCTCGCCGAACTTCTCGAAGCGTGTGCGGCGACGCCGGGCAGCTACTTGTGGTTCATGGGTGACTAGCCACACCTGAGCCCAGGATGGACTTCCCGGGGCGGCGTCCGGGGCGGCGAGGGAAGCCGTCCTCGCCGCCCGGGCCTACGCACCGCACGCGCCTCCTGCGCGGTGGGTACACAGGACCCCGCCGGAGTTGCACTGCCCGGCGGGGCCCCATGGTGTGCGTCAGCGGTGCCGTCAGCCGTCAGCGGGCGCTCGTGGTCTCGATGTCGACGATGTGGTCGTACCGCTCCAGCAGCACGAAGAGCTTGGTCTTCTGCGCCGTCTCCCCGCTGCCGAAGGTCAGGGTGACGATGACCTCATGGCCGTTTCCCACGGTTCCGTTGTCGGTCACCGTCCACCGGGCCGGGACGTTTTGGGCGCGCAGGACGCCGTCCGCCCCGTTCTCCTTCTCCCAGGCCGCCAGCCGCAGGGCGAAGTCGGGCGTCAGGTAGTGCTTGCGGAGGGCCGTGGCCAGCGTGACGTCCGGGTCCGTGTAGTCGCCCTTCGCGTCGATGTACGCGCCGTAGAAGTCGGCGACCCGGGTCACCGCCCGACCGGGCGTGCCGCTGACCGACTGCGGTGCTGCGGTGGACGCCTTCGCGGGGGCGTGGACGGACGCCTGTGCCGACTCGGACGACTTGGCGCTGACGCTGTGCGGGGTCCCGGCGGAGGCCTGGATGCCTGCGCCGAGTCCGAGGGCAACGGCGAGGACGCCGGCGGTGAGGGCGGTGCGAGTCTTGTTGTTCATGTCGGTTCTCCGTTTCGGGTGATCGAGTGGTCCGGCAGTGTCCGCGGGCCGGTGTCCCGGTCCGTCGCCTCCGGTACGCCGGTGGTGGCCTTGCGGGCCGTTCAGGACGAGGTGCGGTGCGGCGGCAGGTCGGCGGCTGCGAGGAGCGCGCCTGCTCGGGTGCGCTTGGGCATGGGTGTCCCCCCGTGAATGCGGTGAATGCGGTGGATGCATGAGTGCAGTGCATCGGTGCCGGACGTCGCCCGACGCCGGCTGGTCGGTCCGGCCCTGGTCGGTGCGACACGAAGAGCATCGGCGGCCACCGGAGTCCTGCGCAACGATTACCGCCCCCTTGGCGGCGGTGGAACCATCCCGGCCCATCTGACGTGCAGGGATATGAGTGCCTGGGATGCAGGATCGGCGGCCGGACGACGGGAGAACGGTGTCGATGCGCGACGATGTCGAGGAGTTCGCGGCGCTGGTGCGCCGGCTGAAGGACCGCACGAACCGGAGCTACGCCTCTCTGGCCCGCCGCCTCAACATGAACACCTCGACGTTGCACCGGTACTGCACGGGCGACGCGGTGCCTCAGGACTTCGCGCCCGTGGAACGGCTCGCGGCCTTCTGCGACGCGGGCCCGCAGGAGCGGCTCGAGCTGCACCGTCTGTGGCTGTCGGCGATGGCGGCTCGGCAGGAGGTGCGTACGGACGGTCCGGCGGAAGCGGCGGCACCGGACGGGGACGGGGTGCTCGTCGAGGAGGGCAGCTCCGCGGAGCAGCCCGGGGACGGCCCCGACCCGGACGCGCCCGCTCCCACCCCCGCTCCCCGCCCCTGGTACCGCCGCCGAGGGGTCCTGGCGTCCATCGCCGTCGCCTGCGCGCTGGTCGCCGCTTTGCGCAGCACGTCCGCCCTGTCGGGCGAGCGGTCCTCCGAGGCGGACGCCTCCCGCACCGCGGGCTCGCGGACGACCGCCCCCGGCGCTGTCTCTTATAAACATCCCCGGCCCCACGGACCCTCTTCAAACCCGTAATGCCGTCTTCGCTTTAAAAAAAAAAAAAA
>NZ_JARAVO010000098.1:0-32107 GCF_033792805.1 Streptomyces sp. PA03-1a | reverse complement strand
CTCCTCCACCGTCCCCCCTTCGCGCTCCCGCGCCCGCGCCCCTCAGGACACGATGTCCTTCCCCCGGAAGCCGCGGAAGGCCAGCGCGAAGAACACCACCGCGAAGGACAGCGACACCGAGGTGCCCTTGAGCATGCCCGACCATTCCAGGCGGGGCTGGAGCGCGTCGATCCAGGCGTACTGCCAGTGCGTCGGCAGGACGTCCCGCAGCGAGCCCAGGGCGGTGATCGCGTCCAGGATGTTGGAGAGGATCGCGACGCCCACGGCCCCGCCGACCGCCCCCAGGGGCGCGTCGGTGAGCGTGGAGAGCCAGAAGGCGAAGCCCGCGACGGCCAGTTGGCCCACGAAGACGTAGAGGGCGGCGATCGCGAGCCGGCCCGTCGCGGTGCCCGGGGGCAGCGAGCCGGCCGTGGTGAGTTCCAGGTCGCCCCATCCGTAGGCGAGCGTGCCGACCCCCAGCGCCACCGTGGGCAGCGCCAGCACGGCGGCGGCGCTGAAGACCAGGGACACCAGCGCCTTGGAGCCCAGCAGCCGGGCCCGGGGCACCGGGGCGGCCAGCAGGTAGCGCAGGGAGGACCAGTTGGCCTCCGAGGCGATCGTGTCGCCGAAGAAGAGGGCGACGGGGATCGTCAGCAGGAAGCCGGAGGAGACGAAGAGCACCGCCAGCGAGAAGTTGACGCCCGAGGCGGTGGCCACGTCCATCATCGTCGGGCCGGAGTCCCGCCCCCGCGGGGTGCCGCCGATCGCGAAGGCCGCCCACACGATCACGGGCAGCCCGAGGACGACGGCGAACGCGACGAGCGTGCGGCGCCGCAGGAACTGCCGCACCGCCTCCACCCGCAGCGGCAGGGTGCGGCCCGGACGGTACCCCGCGGCCAGTTCCAGGGTCTCGGTCACGCGGGACCTCCGATCAGGGTCAGGAACGCGTCCTCCAGGCGGCGGTGCGGGCCGACGCGCTCCACCGGCACGTCGAGCCGCAGGAGTTCGGACAGCAGCTCCGGCACGGTCATGGTGCCCGGCCGGACCAGCAGCCCGTCGTCCGCGGACTCGGCCGTCTCGACGCCGGGCAGCGCCGACAGCTTCGCGGCGACCGCCTCGCGCTCCTCGTCGCCCATGCCCGGCGCGCCGACGAAGAGCGTCCGCCCGCTCCCGGCGATCTCGCCCACCGGACCGGCCGCCACGAGCCGCCCCTTGTCCATGACGACCAGGTGCGTGCAGCTCTGCTCGACCTCCGACAGCAGGTGGCTCGAGACGAGGACGGTACGGCCCGCCGCCGCGTAGCGCCGCACCACGTCGCGCATCTCGCGGATCTGCGGCGGGTCCAGCCCGTTGGTCGGCTCGTCGAGGATGAGCAGGTCGGGCAGGCCCAGCATGGCCTGCGCGATGGCGAGCCGCTGCCGCATGCCCTGCGAGTAGGTGCGCACCGCGCGCTCCAGGGCCTCGCCGAGGCCGGCGATCTCCAGGGCCTCCTCGACGTGGGCGTCGGCCGCCGGCCGGCCCGTGGCCCGCCAGTACAGCTCCAGGTTGGCCCGCCCCGTCAGGTGCGGCAGGAAGCCCGCGCCCTCCACGAAGGCCCCGACCCGGGACAGCACGGGCGCGCCCGGCCGGATCGCGTGGCCGAACACGCGGATGGTTCCGGCGTCGGGCCGGATGAGGCCCATCATCATGCGCATCGTCGTCGTCTTGCCCGCGCCGTTGGGGCCGAGCAGCCCCAGCACCTGGCCCCGTTCCACCCGGAAGGACAACTCCCGCACGGCGTAGCGGTCCGCCGCGCCGTGGTAGCGCTTGGACAGCCCGGAGATCTCCAGGGGTACGTCCGTGAGGGCCGGGTCCGGCGGCTGCCGCACCGCGCCCGCCCGGCGGCGGCCGGTCAGCAGCAGCGCCGCCGCCAGCGCGAGCGCGGCGACCGGCAGCAGCCACACCCAGACGGGCAGCGTGCCCTGGGCGGTGGTCAGTTCCGGGTCCGTGGGCACCGTCAGAGCGGCGCCGGCGGGCAGGGACACCCGGTACGTGGCGGCCGCGACGGGGGAGGCGTAGCCGAGGTCGGTGGTGGACAGCACCAGCCGCAGCCGGTGTCCGGCGGCGAACTCGTGGTCCACGGCGGGCAGCCGCACCTGCACCGTGCCGGCGCCGGCGACCCGCAGCGGCGCGACCAGTTGGTGCGGCAGGGTCTCGTTGCCGCCCGGGCCCACGTCGTACAGCTTCGCGAAGAGCACCGCACCGGCGGGTGCGTCCGTGTCGACGGTGACCCGTGTCGTCGCCGCGCCCGTCAGGCGCAGCGACGAGGTCAGCGGCGCCGAGTCGAAGGCGGCGCGCTGACCGGGGAAGTCCAGCGACAGCGACAGCCCCTGGCCGAGGTCGGAGAGCTGGGAGAGGGCGCCCACGCCGGGCACCGCCGAGATGGCGGGCGGGCTGCCGCCGGCGGGGTTGGCCACCGTCCGCGCGCGGCCGCCGAGCGGGACCGTCCGGGTCCGGGTGCCCTCCAGCCCCGGGTACGCGTCGGCGTCCGCACCGCGCCGCACGGCCCTGCCGTCGGTGGTGTCGACGCCTCCGGTCCGGGTGACCCGGAACGCGGGCCCGGTGTCGGTGCCCTCGTCCTTCTTCAGCCAGCGGTCGAACCAGGCCGTGGTGCGCGCCTCGATCCGCGAGGTCTCCTGGTCGCCCCCGTCGTGCCCGCCGGAGAACCAGTCGACGGCCACGGGCGCGCCGTTCGCGGCGACGGCACGCGCGATGGCGTCGCCCTGGTCGAGCGGGAAGAGGGAGTCGTTCTGGCCCTGCACCACCAGGGTCGGCACCTTGATGCGCCCGGCCACGGAGGAGGGGCTGGAGCGCGTCAGCAGCCGCAGCGTCGCGGCGTCCGGGCGGCCGGCCACGGCCGACCGGTCGTACATCGCGCACAGTTCGGCGGTGAAGCCGCAGGCGGCGCCGCGCGAGCCGGTGGAGAAGAAGATCCCCGCCCACAGCTTCTTGAACACGCCCTGCGGGAACAGCGCTTCGCCCAGGTCCCACCAGGTGATCGCGGGCGCGATGGCGTCCACCCGCCGGTCGTACCCCGCGGCGAGCAGCGAGATGGCTCCGCCGTACGAGGCCCCCGCGACGCCGACCCGCGGGTCGTCACGGCCGTCGCGCAGCACCTCGGGCCGCCGGCCCAGCCAGTCGATGAGCCGTGAGACGTCGGCGACCTCGGCGTCGGGGGAGTTGAGCCCGATCCGCCCGCCCGAGGCGCCGAATCCCCGCGCGGACCAGGTCAGTACGGCGTAGCCGCTGCGGGCGAGGGACTCGGCTTCGGCCCGCACGTCGTCCTTGGTGCCGCCGAAACCGTGCGCGAGCAGGACCGCCGGGCGCGGCGCCGACCCGCCGGAGGTGAAGTAGGAGGTGTCGATCCGCACCTTCGCGGTACTGCCCGGGGCCTCGGGCAGCGAGAAGACCCGGTCCTGGCGGCGCACGGGCGCGGGGGCGTCGGCCGTCGCGAGGGTGACGGCGCCGCCTGCGGCGAGCACGGCGAGGGCGGCGGCGCCGGCCGCCAGCCGCCGCCGGGTGCGCCAGGTCCTGGGCAGGGCGAATCGCATGCGTGATCCTCGGACGGGGACGACGAGTGTGACGGTCCCACTATGCATTCCGGTGATCACCCGCGACGTCCGCCTCAGGCACCGGATCGGCGTACTGCACCGGGAGTACGGTGGCGACCGTGCCCCTCGAACGACTCGTCACCGCCCCCCTGCCCCGGCTGGGTCTCGGCCTCGCCGCCGTCGGCCGTCCCGCCTACATCGACCTCGGCCGCGCCGCCGATCTGCCCGCCGACCGCACCGTCGAGGCGATGCGGGACCGTGCCCACGCGGTCCTCGACACCGCCTACGCGCTCGGCATCCGCTACTTCGACGCCGCCCGCTCCTACGGCCGGGCGGAGGAGTTCCTGGCCGGCTGGCTGGACGCCCACCCCGAGGCGACCGACGTCGTGATCGGCAGCAAGTGGGGCTACACCTACACCGCCGGGTGGCGGCCCGACGCCGAGGTGCACGAGGTCAAGGACCACGGCACCGCCACCTACGACCGGCAGATCGCCGAGACCCGCGCCCTGCTCGGCGACCGCCTCGACCTCTACCAGATCCACTCCGTCACCCCGGACAGCCCGGCCCTCGCCGACCGCGACCTCCACGAACGCCTCGCCCGGCTGGCGGCCGACGGGGTGGCCGTCGGCCTGTCCACCAGCGGTCCGCTGCAGGCCGAGGCGATCCGCGCGGCGCTGAAGGTGACGGTGGACGGGCGGCGCCTGTTCTCCGTCGTGCAGGCCACCTACAACCTGCTGGAGCCCTCCGCCGGGCCCGCCCTGGCCGAGGCGCACGACGCGGGACTGACCGTGATCGTCAAGGAGGCGATGGCCAACGGCCGCCTGGCCACGGCCGATCCCGACTCCCCCCTCGCCGAGGTGGCCGCCCGGACCGGCGCCACGCCCGACGCCGTCGCCCTCGCCGCGGTCCTGCGCCGCCCCTGGGCCCGTGTCGTGCTCTCCGGCGCCGCGACGACCGGCCAGGTCACCGCCAACGCCCGGGCCGCCTCCGTCGGCCTCGACGCGGAGCACCTGGCCCGGCTCGCCGCCCTGGCCGAACCGGCCCCGGCGTACTGGCGGCACCGCGCGGAGCTCCCCTGGAGTTAGGGCGTGTCTGATGAATCCCGCCTGGCTCGCGACGCTCCCCCAGTTGGCGCTGGGAGGTGCCCCCCGGCACGGCACTCCCCCAGCGGCCGGGGTGCCCCCACGCTGCGTTGTCGGAGTCGTCCACGTACGTCCAGTACGAGGCCGATCCTCCGCCTTGCGATAGCACGCACCAGCCGCCACGAGCCCCGCCCTCCGGGCGGACGGCGCTGTTCATCAGACACGCCCTAGCGGACGCCCGGAGCTAGCGGACGCCCGAGCCCGCGAGGCCCGCTGTGCGGCGGGAGCCCGCCAGGAAGCCCCCGATGCGTGCCCGCAGCCCGGCGGCGTCCAGGCCGTGCGCCGCAACGTGTTCCTGCCAGGTGCCGTAGCGGCGCAGCTCCGCGCGGGCGGTGCCCAGGGCCAGGACGCGGTGGGGCAGGTCGAGCAGGGCCTCGGCGGCGAAGGGCGCCGAGGTGCCCGCCAGGTACGGCTCGACGAGCACCACGTCCGCCGCGTCCGTGCCCGCGACGGCCGCCCGCAGCCCGGACGCGTCGAAGGGGCGCACCGTGGAGGCGTACAGCACGGTCACGTCCATGTCCGCGACCGCCGCCAGCGTGGCGTCCAGGAGCGGGCCCACGGCGACGACCACGCCCGCCCGGCCCTCGCGCAGCACCCGGAACCGGCCCGGCGAGACCGGCCGTGCGGTGCGGTTGGACTGCTCGCTGAGCCGCACGTAGACCCGGTTGTCGTCGTCGGCCGCCGCGTGCCGGACCAGGGCCTCGGCCTCGTCGGGGTGGCCGGGCACGTGCACGGTCCAGCCGTCGAGGGTGTCCAGCAGGGCGACGTCACCGGGGGCCTGGTGGGTCCGGCCGCCCGCGGCGATGTCGTACGAGGCGCCCGCGCTGACCAGCACCGCGCCCGCGCCCTGGTGCCCCAGGTCCAGCTTGACCTGCTCGAAGGGGCGTTCCACCAGGAAGCTGCCGAAGGTGTGGACGATCGGCCGCAGCCCGGTCAGCGCCAGCCCGCCCGCGACGCTGACCAGCAGCTGCTCGCGGATGCCGACGTCGATCACCCGGTCGGGGTGGGCGCGGGCGGCGTCGGTGAAGCGGTCCCCGGAGATGACCGCCAGCACGACGGCCAGACGGGGGTCGTCCTCCAGCAGGCGTCCGGCGATGGTGGTGAAGCGTTCACGCATGGTGTCCACGGGAAGGTCTCCTCGGCTCGGGGCGGCGGTCAGCGCTTGGACTCGACACGGGCGACGACGGCGTGCGGCCGTCCGGGGTGGGGCATGGTGAACGCCTCGTACAGGGCTTCGTGGTCACGGCCGTCGACGGTGGCCACGGACCAGCCCTCGGCGGCGAAGAGCGAGGCGGGACCGCCGGGGCGCCGGTAGGTGGCGGAGGTGTTGTCGACCGCGACGACGTGCAGGCCCTCCAGGCCGACGGCGCCGGCGAAGGCGACGGCCTCGTGGTTGCTGCCCTCGTCCAGTTCGGCGTCGCCGACCAGCACCCACACCGCGGCGTCGGTCAGGCCCTGCGCCCGCAGGCCCAGGGCGCTGCCCACGGCGATCGGCAGGCCGTGGCCGAGTGAGCCGGAGCCGATCTCGGCGCCCGGCACGAGCACACGGTCCGGGTGGTGACCGAGCGGCGACCCGAAGGAGCCGAAGCCCGGCAGCCACTCCTCCGGGACGAAGCCCTTGGCGGTGAGGACCGCGTAGTACGCCATCGGGCCGTGGCCCTTGGAGAGCAGGAAACGGTCCCGCCCGGCGTCCTCAGAGGTCCCCGGGGTCACCCGCAGCACGCGGTCGTAAAGCACCCACAACACGTCGAGGGTTGAGGTGGCGGCGGGCCCGTGCTTCTCGTCGCCGGTCATGAGCGACATCAGCCGCCGCAGGTCGTCGTAGCCGTACGCGGTGTCCGTGCTGGTCGGAGTCATATGGGGATGGTGCAACTTCAAGTCGGCTTGAGGTCAAGCGGTACCCTCGGGCCCATGAGCGACCCCGCACCGCGCCGCGACCGCCTGGCCATCGGTGAGCTCGCCGCCCGCAGCGGCCTGGCCACCTCGGCCCTGCGCTACTACGAGGAGCTCGGCCTCATCCGCTCCGAGCGCACCGCCGGCGGGCAGCGCCGCTACGCCCGCGCCACGCTCCGCCGTGTCGCCTTCATCCGGGCCGCCCAGCGCGTCGGCCTGTCGCTGGAGGAGGCCGGCGCGGCCCTCGCCAGGCTCCCCGAGGACCGTGCCCCCAGCGCCGCCGAATGGAACACCGTCGCCCGCACCTGGACCCGCCGCATCGACGAGCAGATCGCGGAGCTCGAACGGCTCAAGGGCAACCTCACCGGCTGCATCGGCTGCGGCTGCCTCTCCTTGCGCAAGTGCGCCCTGTACAACCCGGACGACACCGCCGCCGCCAAGGGCCCCGGCGCGCGCTACCTGCTGGGCGACGAGTCGGCTACACCCCGTCGACCTTGAACGGGTCGTGCTCGGCCAGCAGCTTGTCCAGCCGGGCCTGGTCCACCCGGCTCGTCACCTGGCCGGCCTCCTGCCGGTCGCGGACGACCTTGGCGAGCGTGAACGCCGAGGTCACCACGTAGAGCAGCCCCACCGCCAGGAAGGCCCGCACCCACGGGCCGACCGGCAGGTAGGCGATGCCCACGACCATCGCCCCGAGGGCGACGGCGAACGAGATCGCGGCCTGGGCCGAGAAGGCCGCGGTCGTCTGCTGCTGGATCGGATTCGCCATGACCGAAGCATCGGCCGTCGTGGCCCGCGCCACATGAGTACGGCTACTCATCCCGGGCCGGGTACCCCGTCGCGGCGGCGCCCGGCGTGCTGCGGGAATGGTGCGAGCGAGCACCCGACGACGTGCGGTATTGTTCTCGTGCGCGGTCGGCCGGGCGGGAAGCCCGGGACGAAAGCGACACCGGGACGTGGCGCAGCTTGGTAGCGCACTTGACTGGGGGTCAAGGGGTCGCAGGTTCAAATCCTGTCGTCCCGACGGTGTCGACCAGCGGGTTTGTCATTCATGACAAACCCGCTGGTTGCGTTTGCGGCACATGAGGCGCGGCCGGAGCGGTACGACCCCGGCCGGCCGTCCCCCGGGCGGGCCCGCGCCGCCCCCGGCCGCCGGGGGCCGCGCGCGTGCGCCGGGACGCCTCCGTGCGCCGTGCCACCGGGCCGGAAAACGCTTGGACTCCACGTGGGCCGCCGCGGGACACTGCCACTTCCGGACCGCCCACTCATGCGCACCTCGGCGCCGCCGTACCGCCACGGCGGCAGCGGCACCTCCCGGAGAAGCTCGCGGCAGCACGCCGCACGACACCACAGGGTGGAGATGGGATCGCCTGAATCACGCAGGTTCCGGCCGGCCAGGGGCCCGGTGCTCCTGGCACTGCGCTACTACGGAGGGGAGTTGGCCCGGTTCCGGTGGCTGACGCTTCCGGCGATGCTGTCGCCGGCCCTCGGCAACATCGGCATCAACTACGTCGCACCGCTGATCGTCGCGAAGCTCGTCGGCGGCTTCGTCGACGGCACCGCTCCCGGCATCGGCTCGACCCTCCCCTACGTCCTGGCCTTCGCCGGCGTGCTGCTGCTCGCGGAGACGCTGTGGCGCATCGGCCTGCACTGCCTGAACCGCCTCGACGCCCGCGGCATCGAGCACCTGTACGTGGTCGGGATGGACGAGCTGTTCGCCAAGGACGCGTCGTTCTTCCACGACAACTTCGCGGGGTCCCTCACCAAGCGGGTGCTGAGCTTCGCCTCGCGCTTCGAGGAGTTCGTCGACACGCTGACCTTCAGCGTCCTGGGCAGCTTCGTCCCGCTGCTGTTCGGGTCGGTGGTGCTGTGGGCCTACGAACCGCTGCTGGTCGTCGGCCTCTTGGCGATGATCGCGGTGACGGCGCTGTGCGTGGCGCCCCTCATCCGCCGGCGCCAGGTGCTCGTCCGCCGGCGCGAGGAGGCGATCGCCCGGGTGTCCGGGCACGTTGCCGACAGCCTGATGAACATGGACACGGTCCGGGCGTTCGCCGCGGAGGAACGCGAGGCCGCCGAGCACCGCTCCCGTGTCGCCGAGTCGCGAAGGCTCACGCTCAAGTCGTGGGACTACGGCAACCTGCGCATCGACACCCTGGTCGCACCGCTGTCGGTGCTGACCAACGCGCTCGGCCTGCTGCTGGCGGTCACGCTGGGTGCGGGCACGCACGGCGTGGAGGCGGTCGTGGTGGCCTTCACGTACTACTCCAACGCGACGCGGATCATGTTCGAGTTCAACCAGATCTACCGCCGCCTGGAGAGCTCGATGACGGAGGCGGCGCAGTTCACCGAACTGCTGCTGAAGCCGCCCACCGTGCTCGACCCGCCCGCGCCGGAACCGCTGCGGTCCCGGGGCGCCGACGTCCGCTTCGAGCACGTGACCTTCTCCCACGGGGGCGCGGAGCCGCTCTTCGAGGGGCTCGACCTGGCCGTGCCCAGCGGTGCCAGGATCGGGCTGGTCGGCCGGTCCGGCGGCGGCAAGACCACGCTCACCCGGTTGCTGCTGCGGATGAACGACATCGACGGCGGCCGGATCCTCATCGGCGGGCAGGACATCAGCCGGCTGCGCCAGGCCGACCTGCGCAGCCTGATCTCCTACGTGCCGCAGGACCCGGCGATGTTCCACCGCTCGCTGCGGGACAACATCGCCTTCGCCCGGCCGGACGCCACCGAGGGCGAGATCCGCCGCGCGGCCCTGGCGGCCCACGTCACCGAGTTCGCCGACGCGCTGCCCGGCGGCTTCGACACCATGGTCGGCGAGCGCGGGATCAAGCTCTCCGGCGGACAGCGGCAGCGGGTCGCGCTCGCCCGGGCGATCCTGCGCGACGCGCCGATCCTGCTGCTGGACGAGGCGACCAGCGCCCTGGACTCGGAGAGCGAGGTCCTCGTCCAGGAGGCGCTGTGGCGGCTGATGGACGGGCGGACGGCGCTGGTGGTGGCGCACCGGCTGAGCACGGTCGCCGGGATGGACCGGCTGGTCGTCCTGGACCGCGGGCGCATCATCGAGCAGGGCACCCACCAGGAACTGCTCACGGAGGAGGGCGCCTACGCCAAGCTGTGGCAGCACCAGTCCGGAGGCTTCCTGGACGACACCGCCGAACGGGCCGACCTGCACTGAACCAGGCCGCCCGGTCGGTCAGGGCGTCCCGGTGGGCTGCGTCACCGCGATCGACACGTCGGTGCCGGGCACCTCGCGGCCGTCCTCGGTGAGGAAGCCGACGTGGACGGCGTGGCCGGTCGAGCGCGTCCGCCGGCGCGCGGAGGGGCCGGACGGGCGCGGCCGGTGGCGGTCGCCCCACTGCTGCAGCGAGGCCATGACGAGGTCGAGCTCCCGCCCGGCCTCGGTCAGGTGGTAGCTCTGCCGCTGCCGGCTGCCCGGCTCCTGGTACGTGCGGGTGCACAGCACCCCGGCCTCGACGAGCAGCTTGAGGCGGGCGCTGAGGAGGTTGGGCGCGATCCCGAGCGACGTCTGGATCTCGGCGAAGCGGTGCCTCCCGGCGAAGACCTCGCGCAGCACCAGCAGGGACCAGCGCTCACCGAGGATCTGCAGGCTCCGCTCGATGGAGCAGGCCGGCTGGTCCTCCTGGGGGCCCGACACGTGCCGTCCGTTCGTCACCGCGGCTCACCTCCTGCCCGATGCGGCGGAAGGACAGTCTACACCTAGGTTTCCTCCTGCTACTCAGCCCCGGGCGGGAGGGGCCCGGAGCGGCCGGGGGACGCGTCACGGCCGTTGTCGGAGGCGATGGCTACGGTGGTCGCATGCCCGATTCCGAAGACGTCCGCCGCATCGCCCTCTCGCTCCCCGAGACGGTGGAGAAGGAGGCCTGGAGCATGCCCACGTTCCGGGTCGCCGGGAAGATGTACCTCACGCTGCCCGACGACGAGACGTCCTTCGCCGTGCGCTGCCCCATGCACGAGCGGGGCGAGCTGATCGCGGCCGAGCCGGGGAAGTTCTGGGTGCCGCCGCACGAGGCCGGATCGAACTGGGTGCGGGTGCGGCTCGCCGCCCTGGACGACGTGGACGAGCTCCGGGACATCGTCGCCGACTCCTGGCGGCAGGCCGCGCCGCCGCGGCTCACCGAGACGGCGGGCCCGGCCGGGGGAGCCGGCGCGTGACGACCCCGTCCCCGACCCCGCCGCTCAAGGCCGACTTCACCTTCACCGGCCGGATCGAGCGGGCCGCCACCGAGGCCGCCCGCGCCGAGGCGCACGGCGCGGACGGCGTGCTGGTCAACGAGATGCGGCACGACGCCTTCCTCCAGCTGGCCCTCGCCGCGGGCGCCACCCGGCGGGCCGACCTGGTCAGCGGCGTGGCGATCGCCTTCGCCCGCAACCCGATGACGGTGGCCACGGCCGCGTACGACGTCCAGCGGCTCTCCGGCGGGCGGATGACCGTCGGCCTCGGCTCCCAGGTCAAGCCGCACATCACCCACCGCTACGGCATGCCCTGGTCGCGGCCCGCCGCCCGCATGAAGGAGTTCGCGGGCGCGCTGCGCGCCATCTGGCACAGCTGGCAGACCGGCGAACGGCTCCGCTTCCGCGGCGAGTTCTACACCCACACGCTGATGACGCCGATGTTCGACCCGGGCCCCCTCCCGTCCGGGCCGCCCCGCATCTGGCTCGCCGGCGTCGGCCCCCTGATGACCGCTGTCGCGGGCGAGGTCGCCGACGGGCTGATCTGCCACGCCCTCACCTCCGCGGACTACCTGCGGCAGGTGACCCTCCCGGCCGTTCACAAGGCCAGGGAGTCCTCCGAGCACGCGGGGCAGCCCTTCGACGTGGTGGGCAACGCCCTGGTCGCGACCGGCCGTACGCAGGAGGAGTACGCCGCGGCCCTCACCGCCACCCGCGAGAGGATCGCGTTCTACGCCTCGACGCCCGCCTACCGCGCCGTGCTCGACCTCCACGGCTGGGGCGAACTCCACGACGAGCTGCACCGGCTGTCCGTGCGCGGCCGCTGGTCCGAGATGGGCCGGCTGGTCGACGACGACGTCCTGGACGCCTTCGCCCTCCACGGTGAACCGCGGGAGGTCGGCCGGGCCGTGCGCGACCGCTTCGCGGGCCTGTGCACACGCGTCACCGTCTCCCTCTCCCACGACGCCGACGACACCCTCGCCCTCGACGTGCTGGCCGGGGTGCGGGACTGACGGGCCACCGGGCCCTGACCAGGCCCGCACGATGATCGGCGGACCCTACATCCATCCGGCCCCCGGCACCTAACTTACGGAAGCTTCACGTCCGCGAACGCCGCCGTGCGGCAATGTGTCCCCATGAGATCGCGCCCGTACGTACTGATGTCCGTGGCCTCCTCGCTGGACGGATGCCTGGACGACACGAGCACGACCCGGCTGCTGCTCTCCAACGAGGAGGACTTCGACCGGATCGACGAGGTCCGCTCCGGGGTGGACGCCATCCTCGTCGGGGCCAACACCATACGTTCCGACGACCCGCGGCTGCTGGTGTGCTCCGCAGAGCGCCGCGAACGGCGCGTCCGCGCCGGGCTCCCGCCGACCCCGGTGAAGGTCACCGTCACGGAGAGCGGGAAACTCGATCCCGGCGCCCGGTTCTTCACCACCGGGGAGTGCGAGAAGGTCGTCTACACCACGTCCTGCGCGAGCGACTGCCTCCGCGAACGCCTGGGGGACGTCTGCTCCGTCGTCGACGCCGGCGACCCGCTGGACGTCCGGCTCCTGCTCGCCGACCTCGCCGGGCGCGGCGTCGAACGGCTCATGGTGGAGGGCGGGGGAGTCGTCCACACCATGTTCCTCAGCGCCGGACTCGTCGACGAACTCCACCTGGTGTACGCGCCGTTCTTCGTCGGCCAGGCCGACGCCCCGCGCATGGTGCACCCCGCGGTCTTCCCGCAGGGCCCCCAGCACCGGATGACGCTCGCGGAGACCCGGCAGATCGGCGACGTGGTGCTGCTGCGCTACCTGCCGCGTCAGGACGCCTGACCGCCCGGGACGGGCGGGGCGCGTTCGGGGTCGCAGACCCTCCGAGGCCCCCGGACCGGCGACGCGGTAGGACGACGCCCGATCGCCGGCGGGCACGGGCCGCGGAGGGGCCGTGAGCGGGACCTGGTGTCCTGCAGCTCTGCTGAACCGGGCTGCTCTCCAGGGTCCGGAGCCCAGGCGCGATGCGACGCGCCGCTCCTCGCGCGTCAGGCCGAGGTCCCCGGCAGCGCGTGACGCCGGCGGGAGCCCGAACGCGCCGGGTCAGGAGGTGCGGCCGCTCGCGGCCGAGGGTCCGGAGGGGCGGGTGCTCTGTGGCGCTCGCCCGGCGCTCACGATGGCCGCCGCCGAACGATCACACCGGCGGCGCCGACGCGATGGCCCCGGGACCGTCGGTGTCCCCGACCGGTGGCGGCGGGGACCGCGGCCTGCGGTGCCTTCGAAAGCCACTGCACTCGAGGGCCCGTCGGCCGGGCTGATACCCGTGGCCCGCAGGTCCCGGGCGGCGGCTGACGTCGGCGGGAAGCGTGAACGGGCCGAGTCGGGACGTCCGGCCGCCGGTGGGCAGGAGTCCCGGACAGGCCACGAGGGGACCGACGCCCCGCGGCGCGGCGCGGCGCCGTGCCGGTCCACGGCCGCAGGCACGGGCCCGTGGCCCCGGCGGGGAGGACCTCGCCGGGGCCACGGATGTGCCGGGTCAGGAGGTGCGGCCGCCCGCGGCGGAGGAGACCAGCACGCGGGTCTCCTCCGCCGCCGCGCCCGCCCCCGCGAGGCCCCCGGCGGGCCCGGAGCGCGGTGCCGGGCGGTGGCGCCACAGCCAGAGCACGTCGCGGCCGAACGACCACACCAGCGAGGCCAGCGCGAGCACCGTCAGGGCGGCCGAGACCCCCGCGGGCAGGAGCCCCGAGCAGGCGGCGAGCAGGACGACGCCCTGCAGTGCCGCAACGGTCTTGCGGGCGAAGCTCGGCGGGAGCGCGGCGTTGAGCCACGGCAGCACCCACGCCGCCGCCACGAAGGCGTAGCGCATGGCGCCGATCACCAGCACCCACGGGCCCAGCGTCAGGGCGAGCCGCGCGCTCAGCACCAGGATCAGGAAGGCGTCGACCTCCATGTCGAAGCGCGCGCCCAGGGCGGACGACGTGCCCGTACGCCGTGCGACCTTGCCGTCCACCGCGTCGAGGGCCAGGGCCACCGCGGTCAGCCCGGTCAGCAGCGGCGCGCCGTGAGCGACGCCTCCCGCCACCATGGCCGTCACGCCGCCGACGAGCACCGTGCGGGCCAGGGTGACGTGGTCGGCCGGGCCCAGCGAGCGGCGACCCGCCCGCCGCAGGCCCGCCGCCAGCAGTGCCCAGGTGCCCGCCGCGTAGACGGTCCCGGTCAGCCAGCCCACGGTGTCCAGGCCCACGGTGGCCCACAGCGCGGCCAGCAGCGCCAGCTGGGCTGCTGCCGCCCCGGCCTGCTCACGCCCCGCGGTGCCCCCACGGAACTCGGATCCAACGGTCATCACGGTCATGAGACGTCCCCGCTTGTCGCCTGTGCGGCACAGCCGCGTACGGTACGGGCCCGGCACCACCCGGATGGCGGGTGCCTGTTGCCCGCCATGGAGTACGGAGGAAATCGGTGGAGCGTTCGGCGCGTGCGTTCTGGCTTCGAGAACCCGGCGAGGGCGAGGTCAGAGAGGTCCCCCTGGCGGAACCCGGTCCGGGGGAGGTCCTGGTGCGCACCCTGTACTCCGGGGTGAGCCGCGGCACCGAGACCCTGGTCTTCCGGGGCGGGGTGCCCGTGAGCCAGCACCAGGCGATGCGGGCGCCGTTCCAGGACGGCGAGTTCCCGGGGCCGGTGAAGTACGGCTACCTCAACGTGGGCGTGGTCGAACAGGGGCCGCCCGAGCTGCTCGGCCGCACCGTCTTCTGCCTCTACCCGCACCAGACCCGGTACGTCGTGCCGGCCACCGCCGTGACGCCCGTGCCCGACGACGTCCCCGCGGGACGGGCGGTGCTGGCGGGCACCGTCGAGACCGCGGTCAACGCGGTCTGGGACGCGGGCCCGCAGATCGGGGACCGGATCGCCGTGGTCGGCGCCGGCATGGTCGGCTCCAGCGTCGCCGCCGTCCTCGCCGGCGTGCCGGGCGTGCGGGTGCAGCTGGTCGACGTCGACCCCTCCCGCGCCGCCGTCGCCGAGGCGCTCGGCGTCGGCTTCGCCCACCCCGACGCGGCGGAGGGCGGCTGCGACCTGGTCGTCCACGCCAGCGCCACCGAGGCGGGGCTCGGCCGCGCCCTGGAACTGCTGGAGCCGGAGGGCACCGTCGTCGAGCTGAGCTGGTACGGCGACCGGCGGGTCAGCCTGCCGCTGGGCGAGGCCTTCCACTCCCGCCGCCTGGTCGTGCGCAGCAGCCAGGTCGGCACCGTCTCACCCTCGCGCCGCACCCGGCGCACCTACGCGGACCGGATGGCACTGGCCCTGCGCCTGCTCGCCGACCCGGTCTACGACGCCCTCGTCACCGGCGAGAGCGACTTCGAGGAACTGCCCCTGCTGATGAAGGAGATCGCAGGCGGTGAACGTTCCGTGCTCTGTCACCGTATTGCCTACCGTCCCGGTTAGGCCTTTGGGGAAGGTTGTCCTCGCGTGTTCAGTATCACCGTCCGCGACCACGTCATGGTCGCCCACAGCTTCCGCGGCGAGGTCTTCGGACCCGCGCAGCGGTTGCACGGCGCCACGTTCCTGGTGGACGCGACGTTCCGCCGCCAGGAGCTCGACGCCGACAACATCGTCGTCGACATCGGCCTGGCGACCCAGGAACTGGGCGCGGTGCTCGCCGCGCTCAACTACCGCAACCTCGACGACGATCCGGAATTCGCCGGGATCAACACCTCCACCGAGTTCCTGGCGAAGGTCATCGCCGACCGGCTCGCCGACCGCGTGGCCGCGGGCAAGCTCGGCGAGGGCGCCCACGGCCTGACCGGCATCTCCGTCACGCTGCACGAGTCGCACGTCGCCTGGGCGAGCTACGAGCGTTCCCTGTGAGCACGCCCGCGCGCACGGCCGCCCCCGCTCCGGCGGGGGCGGCCCCCGCGTACGTCGTCCTCCCGGGCGACGTCGACGACGCCACCGCGCCCAGCGGCGGCAACGTCTACGACCGCCGCCTGAGCCAGACCCTCGCGGCGGCGGGCCGTCCGCTGCGGGAACTCCCCGTGCGGGGCACGTGGCCCCGTCCGGACACCGCCGCCCGCCAGGCACTGGCCGGGGCGCTCGCATCGGTGCCGGACGGCGCCGTCGTCCTGCTCGACGGACTCGTGGCCTGCGGCGTCCCGGAGATCGTCGTCCCGCAGACGCGCCGGCTGCGCACCGCCGTCCTGGTGCACCTGCCCCTGGCCGACGAGACCGGCCTCGACCCCGCCGCGGCCCGCGCACTCGACGCCCTGGAGCGCGAGACCCTGCGGGCCGCCGCCGCGGTCGTCGCCACCAGCCCCTGGGCCGCCCGGCGCATCGCCGAGCGGCACGCGCTGCCCGCCGGCCGGGTCCACGTCGTCATCCCCGGCACCGATCCCGCGCCGCTCGCGCCCGGCACGCAGGAGGGCACCCGGCTGCTGTGCGTCGCCTCGCTGACCCCGCGCAAGGGCCACGACCTGCTGGCCGGGGCGCTCGCCGCCGTCGCCGACCTGACCTGGACCTGTCGCTGCGTGGGCCCGTTCGGCCGCGACCCCGAACACCTCGCACGCGTAACCGCGCTGATCGGCCGGCACGGCCTCGACGACCGCGTGCACCTCACCGGCCCGCTCACCGGCGAACCCCTCGCGGCCGAGTACGCCGCCGCCGACCTGCTCGTCCTGCCGTCCCGCGCCGAGACCTTCGGCATGGTCGTCACCGAGGCCCTGATGCGCGGCACACCCGTACTGGCCACCGCCGCCGGGGGAGTGCCCGACGCCCTCGGCCTGGCACCGGACGGCACACCGCCCGGCCTCCTCGTCCCCCCGGACGACACCACCGAACTCGCCGCGGCGCTCCGCCGCTGGCTCGACGACGCCGACCTGCGCGGCCGGCTGCGCACGGCGGCCCGCCGGCGGCGCGAGACGCTGCACGGCTGGGAGCACGCCGCGCGGCACATGGACGCGGTACTGGAACTGCTGCGGGAGGGAACCCGATGACCACGTCCGACACCGCCCCCTTCACACCGCACTGGCTCGCGCTGCGCGAGGACGCCGACGCCGCGGCCCGCGCCGCGGACCTGCTCGGCCCGCTCCGCGAGCACCTCGCGGGAGCGTCCCGCGGCACCGGCACCGGCACCGGCACCGGCGCCGGCCCGCTCGTCGTCCGCGACCTCGGCTGCGGCACCGGCTCCATGGGCCGCTGGCTCAGCGGACGACTGCCCGGACCGCAGCACTGGATCCTGCACGACCACGACCCCGCCCTGCTCGACCTGGCCGCGGCGAGCCTTTCCGGCCTCACCGCGGGCGGCGGTCCCGTCACCGCCGAGACGCGCGAGGGCGACCTCACCCGGCTCACCCCCGCCGACCTCGCCGGGACCTCGCTGGTCACCGCCTCCGCGCTGCTGGACCTGCTCACCGCTGCCGAGATCGACGCCCTCGCCGCCACCTGCACCGCCGCAGGAGTGCCCGTGCTCCTCGGTCTCTCGGTGGTCGGCGAGGTCGAACTCGGGCCCGCCGACCCGCTCGACGCGGAGATCAGCGCCGCCTTCAACGCGCACCAGCGGCGCACGGCCGGCGGCCGCGCACTACTGGGCCCCGACGCCCTCGACGCAGCCGGCCGGGCGTTCACCCGGTACGGCGCCACCGTCACGACCCGTCCCAGCCCGTGGCGGCTCGGCGCGGACCGGTCCGCGCTCACCGCCGAGTGGCTGCGCGGCTGGGTGGGCGCCGCCGTCGAGCAGGAACCCGGCCTGGCCGCCCTTGCGGAGCCCTACCTGCGCCGACGGCTCGTAGACTGCGCGGCCGGGCGGCTGACCGCCGTCGTCGGCCACGGCGACCTGCTCGCCCTGCCCGGAGGTGACGCCCGGTGAGGCAACGACTGTGGGCCTGGCTGCGGCTGCTGATCGGCGCGGGCATCCTCGCCGCCCTCGTGTGGCGGCTCGGCACCGGCGCGTTCGTCGACGGCCTGCGGGTCGTCGACGGCCCCGCCGTCCTCGCGGCCCTCGCGATCGGCCTGTTCACCACCGTCACGAGCGCCTGGCGCTGGTGCCTGGTCGCCCGCCGGCTCGGCCTGCGGCTCCCGATGGCCCGGGCCGTGTCCGACTACTACCGGGCGCTGCTGCTCAACGCGGTGCTCCCGGCCGGCGTCCTCGGCGACGTCGACCGGGCGGTCCGCCACGGCAGGCACTCCGGCGACGTCGGCCGCGGCGTGCGCGCCGTCGTCCTGGAACGGGTGGGCGGGCAGGTCGTCGTCCTCGCGCTCGGCGCGGCCGTCCTGCTCACCCGACCCGCCCTGGTCACGGCCATCGCCGGGGACCTCGTGCCGGGCCGGGCCGCCGCGGAGGTCACGGCCGGCGTGCTCCTGGCCGTCGTGGTGCTCGGCGGATGGCTGCTGTGGCGGCGCGGCGCCAGGGGCCGGCGGGCCCTGGCCACCGGGCTGGCCGACGTCCGCAGCGGACTGCTCGCCCGCGGCACCTGGCCGGGCGTGGTCGCGCTGTCCGCGGCGGGATTCGCCGGCCACATCGCCCTGTTCGTGGTCGCGGCCCGCGTCGCGGGCTCGTCGGCACCGGTCACCACGCTCGTGCCGCCGCTCGTCCTGGCCCTGCTCGTGATGGGACTGCCCGTCAACATCGGCGGCTGGGGCCCGCGTGAGGCCGCCGCGACGCTCGCCTTCGGCGCGGCCGGGCTGGGCGCGACGCAGGGCCTTGCGACCGCCGTCGTCTACGGGGTGCTCACCCTCGTCTCCAGCCTCCCCGGGATCGCCGTGCTCGCCCTCCCCGGCCTGCGCGCGCTCGCCGCCCGCGTTCAGCCTGCGGAGGACGGCGCCGTGCCGTCCCCCAGGGCGCGGACGAACCGGAGCCCGGGGCGGCCTGCCAGCTCGACCGTGCCGGCTGACACGAACCCCGTACGGGTCAGCACCGTGCGGGAGCCCGCGTTGTCCAGCGTGGTGACCGCCCACAACGTCGTCAGCCCGTACTCCCCGGCCGCCAGGGCGCACACCTCGTGAACCGCGGCCGTGGCGAGCCCCCGCCCGGCCGCGCTCTCGGCGATCCGGTACCCCAGCTCCGCCGACCCGTCCGTCACGTCCACCACGTTGACCCGGCCCAGCACCTCGTCGTCCGCGCCGACCAGCACGTGGAAGTGGCAGGACCCGGCGTCCTGCTCGGCGAGCAGCGCCTGGTGCCGCGCGTCGAAGTACGCGAAGTAGTCGTCGCCCCGGTCCGGTATCGACGCGGCGAAGTACGCGCGGTTCGCCCGCTCGAACTCCAGGAGCGCGGTGGCGTGGTCGGCACGGAGACGTTCCAGGCGAGGCATGGGTCGATGTTAGGGCCTGACGCGGCGGCGGCATGTCGGGGCACTCGGCGTCGGCCGCCGGTCTGCGGGTGCCGCTGAGCCCTGTCGCACAGTCCCCCGGGCCTTCGGCCGGGGGTGCCCCCGGGCACCGGCCGGTGCCCGGCAGCGGGAGGACGCCGGCCGGTGCTCGGCCTTCCTTGCCCCTCGGCCTTCGGCGGAGGTGCTGCGTCGGCTGCTGGTTGCCGTGCTCGCGCACCCCGGAAGGCTGCACGTGGTCCCGGCCCGGTGCCCCGGAGCCGGAGGGCCGGGCCGTCGGTCCCGGGGACCGTGGCCCGCCCGCGCGCCCGGCGCGAGCTGTGACGGACCGGCACCCGGCGGCGGCCCGCAGGGCGGGCGCTGGAGCCGGCGCCCGGACGCCTTCCCGCCGTTGCCCGGAAGCCTGATCGGCGGTCAGGCGCCGCCGGTGCGCCGCGGGACGGTCCCGCACCGCGACGACACGGCGGCAGCCTGCGGGGCACCCGTGGCACGCGGTCAGGTGGCCGGCGAGGCGGCGGCGTCGGGGCGGGCGTGGCGGCCCGGGCGGGGGCTCTCGACGCGCAGGGCGTCCTTGTCGGAGACGAAGAGCGCGGCGACCGCCGAGATCAGGGCCAGGCCCGTGCAGAGCACGAAGCCGGCGTGGTACGCGCCCAGGTTGGCCGTCGTGGTGCCGCCCGCCGCCACGGTGGTGGTGCCGACCGCGGTGAGGAGCGTGGCGATGAGCGCGGTCCCGAAGGCACCGCCCAGCTGCCGCTGCATGTTGAACACGGTCGCCGCCCGCCCCGTCGAGGGAGGGGGGATCGTGGCGAAGGCGGCGTTCTGCGCCGACATCATCACGTGCCCGATGCAGTAGCCCAGGACGAACAGCACCCCGCGCAGCACCCACGGCGAGGTGGCCGTCGTGAACCCGGTCATCACCGCCACGCACACGCCCATGCCGGCCGAACCGCCCACCATGAGCCACCGCGGCCCGATCCGCCGGTACAGCCGCGGGGCGATCTGCGCGGCGGCCATCACGCCCACGGCCTCCGGCCAGGTGGCCAGGCCGCTCTCGAAGGCGTTGAAGCCCAGCGCCTCCTGGAGGAACATCGGGTAGAGCCACACCGTGCCGAGGAAGACCGCGCTGAGCGGGAACATCACGACGGTGTTCGCGCGGAACAGCCGGTCCCGGAAGAGCTCCAGGTCCAGCATCGGCATCGTGATCCGCCGTTCCACCAGCACCATCGCGCCCAGCGCCGCGAGCCCCACGAGCAGCGGCACGAGGATGCCCGCGGTGCCCCAGCCGTCCTTGGCGCCGTTGGTCAGCGCGTACAGCGTCAGCGACAGCCCGCCGCCGGCCAGGAGGAAGCCGACGAGGTCGAAGCGGCCGGGCCGCTCCAGCCGGTAGTCCGGCAGGAAGAGCAGACCGAAGACCACGGCCGCGGCGCCGACCGGCAGGTTGACCAGGAAGACCCAGTGCCAGGACACGGCGTCGCACAGCCAGCCGCCCAGCACCGGGCCCACGGCCGGGGCGATCGCGGTGGGCACCATCAGCGCGCGCTGCGCCTTGATCCGTTCCGCGGGCGGGTACGCCCGGAACAGCATGGTCTGGCCGACCGGGACCAGCAGACCGCCGCCGGCGCCCTGCAGGATCCGGTAGAGGGTGAGCTGTTCGAGGCTGGTCGACATCGCGCACAGCGCCGATGCCGCGGTGAAGGCGACCAGCGCGGCGAGGAACACCCTGCGGGTGCCGTACCGGTCGGACAGCCAGCCGGCGACGGGGATGAAGACCGCCAGGCTGACCAGGTAGCCGATGTTGACGCCGCCCAGCCCGGAGGCCGGCACGCCGAAGTCCTCACCGATGGCCGGTACGGCGACGTTGACGATGGTGGTGTCCATGATCGCCATGAACAGCGCGGCGACGAACACCACGGCGACCGCGGTGGTCGGCGGAATCCTGCGTGCCAAAAGGAAGCTCCTCGCTCGGGGGCGCCTCCTGCGCGGCGGACCGCGTCCGGACGACACCGGTCACGGCTTCCAGATAAGCCCGGTCCCCGGCGTGGCGCACGCCGGAGTCACCCGCGTGCGTGTATCCGCCGGTTACCGGGGCTCAGCGGCCGGTCCAGCGGGGCGGGCGCCGGTCCAGGAACGCCGCGACGCCCTCGTGCCGGTCCTCGGAGGCCATCACGGTGCGGGTCGCCTCCTCCGTGGCCCGCCAGCCGGGTCCGTCGGAGCCGGACAGCCATGCGTCCATCGCCACCAGGCTCGCCTGGACCGCGACCGGTGCGTTCTCGCAGACGCGCGCGGCGAGTTCGAGCGCGCCCGCGAGCGCCCCGCCCTCAGCGGTGACCCGGTTGACCAGCCCGGCGGCGTGCGCCCGCGCGGCGTCGACGGGGTCGCCGGTCAGCACCATCTCCCTGGCCAGGTTGACGGGCAGCGCGCGTGGGCCGCGGAACAGCCCCGCACACGTGGGCACCAGGCCGAGCCGGACCTCCGGCAGCCCGAAACGGGCGGTCGCCGCGGCCACCACCAGGTCGCAGGCGAGGACCAGTTCCATCCCGCCGCCCAGGGCGGCGCCCTCGACGGCGGCGACCAGCGGCTTGCGCCGGTGACGGCGGATCAGCCCGTACTCGCCGCCGCGCTCGGTGACGTAGTCGCCGATGGCGTTCAGATCGCTGCCCGCACTGAAGACCCCGCCGGAGCCGGTGAGCACCCCGGCCCACAGCTCCGGGTCGTCCTCCAGGGTGTTGAACGCCGCGTCGAGCGCCTCGGCCAGGTGCCGGTCCACGGCGTTGCGCTTGTGCGCACGGCACATCCGGACCACCAGGACGCGGCCGTGCCGCTCCGTCCGCACCAACGGCTCCACGGGCGGCTCGAGCTGGGCCATGGCGGGCACCTCCGGTCGGTGGTCGGCGGGGAGTCCCCGGGATCAGGTGACGATATCCCCGGGGCGGCGGTCGCCGGTGGACCGGGGCGGCCGCGCACGGCACGATGGCCAGGGGCTTTACGAGGAGGGCGCCTTGGAGACGACGCGGGACGGAGCGACCGGTGAGACGCCGCGCTGGCTCGAGCTGGCGGAGGTGGACAACATCCGCGACCTCGGCGGTCTGCCGGTGCGGGGCGGGGGCACGACCCGGCGCGGTGTGGTGTTCCGGGCCAGCACCCTCCAGGAGGCCACGGCCGGCGACGTCGAACTGCTGCTCGGCCGCTACGGGCTGCGTACCGTGCTCGACCTGCGCGGCCCGGACGAGGCGGCCCGCGAGGGGCACGGCCTGCTCGCGGACGCCGCGGTGCGCCGGATGAACCTGCCGGTCAGCCGGGTACGCGCGCTGGTCACCGACGCCGTCCCGGCGACGACCGCGGACGACGGCGACGCGACCGGCTTCTACCTCGGACTGCTCGACGGCAGCGGGGAGTCGCTGGTCGCCGCGGCGCGCGTCGTCGCCGACACCGACCAGCACGCCGTCGTCTTCCACTGCGCCGTCGGCAAGGACCGCACCGGTGTCCTCGCGGCCCTCCTGCTCGACGCGGTGGGCGTGCCCGCCCCCGCCATCGCCGCCGACTACGCGCTCACCGCACAGCGCGTCGTCCGCATCCGCGCCCGCCTGGCCCGCTTCCCGTCCTACCGTGACCTGCCCGCCGTGGAGCACGCCTTCATGGCCTCGGAACCGCGCGTCATGCACCGCTTCCTGGACGTCCTGCGCACCGGGCACGGCGGTGCGGGCCCCTGGCTGCGCGACCGCGGCCTGACGGCGGCGGAACTCACCCGTCTGAAGGAAGTCCTGGTCACCCCGGCCCCGCACTGACCGCTGCCGTTCGTGCGGGCGCGCCCCGGTTCCGGGGTGCCGCGGTGTGGGTCCGGTGGGGGCCGAGCGCGGTCGTGCCCTCGGGCACGGCCTATGCCCGGGGCGTGCCGTCCCAGCGCCACGACGTGGGACGAGGGTGTCCGGGCAGGTCGGCGCGTCCGGTGGCCCACAAGAGGGTGGACCAGGAATCCGTGGACGACGGCGCGTGCGGAAACAGCCGGGCGAGCACCCGGGAGCACAGATCGGCAGGCGGGCTCCATACGAGATCGAGCCCTTGTGCCAGGTCGTGCGTGTGCACAAGCGTCTCCACGATCCCCATCGCGGCGAACCCCTCGGGGTCCGAGACGCCGAAGACGTGGTGAGCGCGGGTCTGCGGTGGCGTCGTGCGCACCATGGCGACCAGCAGCGCCCCGCTCGCTTCCAGGACCTGCAGCAGACCGGCGGGCCCCGCCGCGCGGTTCGCGTGAATCGCGTTCGCCGGGCCGCCGGGCCGCCGGCTCTCCCATACGAAGGGCACCTCGCCGTCCAAGGGCGGTGTCCTGGGGCCCAGTTGTGCCGCGTAGGCGAAGAGGTCGTCGCTGAGGTGCTCGACGGTCTCCCAGCAGTCCCATTCCAGCGAACCGGCCTTGCCCTCCCAAGCAGCCGGGGGCGCCTCGCGGAGGACCGCCACCGCGAGCTGCACGGCGAGGTCGAGGTCGTCCGCGGTGACGGGTGACCGGGAGGGGCCGGCATCGGCTGATCGGGACATGGCAGGAGCGTACCGCGGCCGAAAGGCCCCTCCCATGGGTCACCGGCCCCCCGGACCTGGGCCGGTCCGGGAGTCCGCGCCGCATGCCCGGGGCGGGGTCAGGCGGTGGGCCAGAGCGTGACGTGGATGGCGGGGCGGAAGCGGGACGGGGTGATGCCGGTGCCGGGGGCGCCCATGATGCGGGTGGCGACGGCGGTGTGGAGGAAGTGGAGGAAGACGTCGGTCGCGGGGGAGCGGAAGCCGGGGGGCAGGACGGTGGCGTACCAGGTGGCGTCCGCCGGGGTGGCCGGGGTGTCGAGGAGGCGCAGCTCGTCGCGCCGCAGGCGCGGGGTGACCAGGTGCGCCACCGCGGGCGCCACGCCCGCGCCCTCCGCGGCGGCGTCCCAGGCCGCGGTCTGGTGCGGGAAGACCCGGACGCGGGGTTCCGGCACCCGCAGCCTGCGCAGCAGGCGGCCCGTGTCGGCGCCGGGGTCGGTGCCGGAGGCGTCGACCAGCCACGTCCAGCGGGACGGCGGTCCCGCCGGCCGGGGTGCCCGGGGTCCGGTCACCGCGACCAGCAGGGCCCGGAAGACGGGCTCGCCGATCAGCCCTCCGCCGCGCACCGCACCCAGGTCGGGGCCGAGTGCCACATCGGCCAGGCGGTGCTCCACCAGCGCCCGCATCTCGCTCGTGGTGGCGGTGCCGAAGGACGTGTCGATGCGGCGGCCCGTCCGTTCGGCGAAGGCCTCCGTCAGTGACGGCAGCACGAACTCCGCGAGCGTGCCCGCGGCCACCACACGCAGTTCGTCGGGCCCGCCCTGCGCCGCCCGCACCGCGGCCTCCGCGTCCGCGCTCAGCGCGACCATGCGCGAGGCGACCGGGAGCAGCCGCGCGCCCGCGGGGGTGAGCCGCATCCCGCCGCCCGGCGCCCGCCGGATCAAGGGGTCGCCGAAGTGCGCGCGCAGCGCGCCGAGCGACTGCGACACGGCGGACTCGCTCACGTTCAGCGTCCGCGCCGCGGCGGTGACCGAACCGAGCCGGGCCACCAGCACGAAGGTGCTGAGCTGTGTCACGGTCACCCTTCGATTTTCTCCCTTTCACCCCGATAAGTGAAGCCTTATCGGCCCATTGCACCGGCGCGGCGGCGAGGCGCAGCATCGCGGCACAGGGGGAACGCCCGGACCAGGAGGGCGCCATGCAGGTTCCGGCCACGTTCCAGTACGCGCGGGCGACCGGCGTCGAGCACGCCATCGAGCTGCTCACCCGGTACGGGCCCGAGGCCCGCGTGGTGGCGGGCGGGCACAGCCTGCTGCCGATGATGAAGCTGCGGCTCGCCCAGCCGGAGGCGCTGATCGACATCAACGGCCTCGACGAGCTGACCCGCATCCGGGTGGACGGCGGTGAACTGGCCGTCGGCGCCATGGTCCGCCACGCCGACCTGCTGGCCTCGGCCGTGGTCGGCGAGCACTTCCCCGTCCTGCGCGACGCGGAGCGGATGATCGCCGACCCGCTCGTGCGCAACCGCGGCACGGTCGGCGGCTCGCTGTGCCAGGCCGATCCGTCCGAGGACCTGTCCGCCGCGTTCTGCGCGCTGCGCGCGACCCTGGTAGCCCAGGGGCCGGACGGCCGGCGGGCCGTGCCGGTGCGGGAGTTCTTCATCGGCCCGTACGAGACCGTCCTCGGCGAGGCGGAGCTGCTGCTGGAGATCAGGGTGCCGATCCGCTCGCACGCCAGCGCCTACCGCAAGGTGGAGCGCCGAGCCGGTGACTGGGCGGTCGCCGCCGCGGCCGCGGTCCTGGAACTGTCGGCGGGCCTGGTCACCGAGGCGGGCATCGGGCTGACCGCCGTCGGTGCGCCCCGGTTCGTCGCCGAGGAGGCCGAGCGGTACCTGCGCGGGGGACCGCCGGGCGAGGAGCGGTTCACCGAGGCCGGCCGGATCGCGGGGGAGGAGTGCCGCCCCTCCGCCGACCAGCGCGGCCCCGTCGACTACAAGCGGCACCTCGCCGCCGAGCTCACCGTGCGGGCGCTGCGCGCCGCGGCCGCCCGCGCCCACGGGCAGGAGGGCTGACATGCAGATCACGGTCACCGTGAACGGCGAGCGGTACACCCGGGACGTCGAACCCCGGCTGCTGCTCGTGCACTTCCTCCGCGACGAGCTGGGCCTCACCGGGACCCACTGGGGCTGCGACACCTCCAACTGCGGGGTCTGCGCCGTCTGGCTGGACGGCGCGCCCGTCAAGTCCTGCACGGTGCTGGCGGTGATGGCCGACGGCCACGAGGTCCGCACCGTCGAGGGCCTGGCCGACGGGGCGGAACTCGACCCCGTCCAGCAGGGGTTCGTCGCCTGCCACGGACTGCAGTGCGGCTTCTGCACCCCCGGCATGATGATGACCGCCCGCTGGCTGCTCGACCACGACCCCGACCCCTCCGAGGAGGACATCCGGGAGGCCATCTCCGGCCAGATGTGCCGCTGCACCGGCTACGAGAACATCGTGCGCGCCATCCGCTGGGCCGCCGAGCAGGGCCGCACCGCGCGACCCGCCGAAGGGACGGCGCAGGAGGCCTCCGGCCGTGAGGAGGTGCGGACATGACCACCACCGGGGAGCGGCCGGTCGGCTTCGGGCGGATGACCCGCAAGGAGGACGCCCGCTTCGTCCGCGGCCACGGCACCTACGTCGACGACGTACGGCTGCCCGGCATGCTCTACGGCGCCGTCCTGCGCAGCCCGCTGGCGCACGCGCGGATCGTGTCCGTCGACACCTCCGCCGCCGAGGCGCACCCGAAGGTCAAGGCCGTGATCACCGGACGGACCCTGGCCGGTCTGGGACTTGCCTGGATGCCGACCCTTTCGTACGACACCCAGGCGGTGCTCGCCACCGACAAGGTGCGCTTCCAGGGGCAGGAGGTCGCCTTCGTCGTCGCCGAGGACCGCTACGCGGCCCGCGACGCCCTCGAGCTGATCGACGTCGAGTACGACCCGCTGCCGCCCGTCGTCGACGCCCGCAGGGCGCTCGACCCCGACGCGCCGCTGATCCGCGACGACAAGGAGGGCCAGACCGACAACCACGTCTTCGACTGGTCCGCGGGCGACAAGGAGCGCACCGACGAGGTGTTCGCCCGCGCCGACCTCGTCGTCACGCAGGACATGCTCTACCCCCGGGTGCACCCCGCCCCGCTGGAGACCTGCGGCACCGTCGCCGACATGGACGCCGTCACCGGCAAGCTCACCGTGTGGTCCACCACCCAGGCCCCGCACGCGCACCGCACCCTGTACGCCATGGTGTCCGGCATCCCCGAGCACAAGATCCGCATCATCTCCCCGGACATCGGCGGCGGCTTCGGCAACAAGGTCGGCATCTACCCCGGGTACGTGTGCGCGGTCGTCGGCTCCCTCGTCACCGGAAAGCCCGTCAAGTGGATGGAGGACCGCTCGGAGAACCTGATGAGCACCTCCTTCGCCCGCGACTACCACATGCACGGGGAGATGGCGGCGGCCTCGGACGGGCGGATCCTGGGCCTGCGCGTGAAGGTCGTCGCCGACCACGGCGCCTTCAACGCCACCGCCCAGCCCACCCATTTCCCCGCCGGCTTCTTCGGCGTCTTCACCGGCTCGTACGACATCGAGGCGGCGCACTGCGAGGTCACCGGCGTCTACACCAACAAGGCGCCGGGCGGCGTCGCCTACGCCTGCTCCTTCCGCGTCACCGAGGCCGTCTACCTCGTGGAGCGCATGGTCGACGTGCTCGCGGCCGAACTCGGCACCGACCCCGCCGAACTGCGGATGCGCAACCTGCTGCGGCCCGAGCAGTTCCCGTACCGGAACAAGACCGGCTGGGAGTACGACTCCGGTGACTACCCACGGGCCCTGCGGCTCGCGATGGACCTCGCGCACTACGACGACCTGCGCCGCGAGCAGGCCGACCGGCGCGGGCGCGGCGAACTCATGGGCATCGGCGTCAGCTTCTTCACCGAGGCCGTCGGCGCGGGCCCGCGGCGGCACATGGACATCCTGGGCCTCGGCATGGCCGACGGCGCGGAACTGCGCGTCCACCCCACCGGCAAGGCCGTGCTGCGGATCTCCGTGCAGACCCAGGGGCAGGGCCACGAGACGACGTTCGCGCAGATCGTCGCCGAGGAACTGGGCATCCCGCCCGAGGACATCGAGGTGGTGCACGGCGACACCGACCAGACGCCCTTCGGGCTCGGCACCTACGGTTCCCGCTCGACCCCCGTGTCCGGCGCGGCCGCCGCGCTGGTCGCCCGCAAGGTCCGCGAACGGGCCCGGCTGGTCGCCTCGGCGATGCTCGAGGTCAGCCCGGACGACCTGGAGTGGACCAAGGGCCGCTGGTTCGTCACCGGCGACCCCGACCAGGGCCGCACGATGGCCGAGATCGCGCTCGCCGCGCACTCCAGCCTCGAACTGCCCGAAGGCGTGGAGGGACACCTGGATGCGACCTGCGTCTACAACCCGCCCAACCTCACCTTCCCCTTCGGCGCCTACATCTGCGTCGCCGACGTCGACGCCGGCACCGGGCAGGTCAAGGTGCGGCGCTTCATCGCGGTGGACGACTGCGGCAACCGCATCAACCCCATGATCGTCGAGGGGCAGGTGCACGGCGGCCTGGCCGACGGGCTCGGCATGGCGCTCATGCAGGTGATCGCCTTCGACGAGGACGGCAACTGCCTCGGCGGGTCCTTCATGGACTACCTGCTGCCCACCTCCGTCGAATGCCCCTCCTGGGAGCTCGGCGAGACCGTCACCCCGTCGCCGCACCACCCGATCGGCGCCAAGGGCGTCGGGGAGTCCGCCACCGTGGGTTCGCCCGCCGCCGTCGTCAACGCCGTCGTCGACGCCCTGCGACCGCTCGGGGTACGCCACATCGACATGCCCCTGACCCCGGCGGCGGTCTGGCGGGCCGCACGGGGACGGCCGTTCCGCAGCGACCTGGCGATCACCTGAGGCCCCCGATGACGAGTACGGAACTGCTCAACCGCGCGGACCAACTGCGGCACGGCCGCACCCCGTTCGTCCTCGCCACGGTCGTCCGCGCGCAGCGCCCCACCAGCGCCAAGCCCGGCGACAGCGCGCTGGTGCTGCCCGACGGCACCGTGGAGGGCTTCGTCGGCGGCGTCTGCGCCGAGTCGACCGTGCAACTGCAGGGGCTGCGCCTGCTGGAGACCGGGGAGTCGGTGCTGCTGCGGATCACCCCCGGCGGCGCGGAGGGCGCGGCCGAGCGCGGGGCGGACGGGGGCGGGGCGGAAGGCGAGGGCCTGGTCACCGTCGACAACCCGTGCCAGTCCGGCGGGACCCTCGACATCTTCCTGGAGGCCCATCTGCCCCCCCTGCTGGTGCACGTGCTGGGCCACGCGCCGATCGCCCGCTCCCTGCTCGACGTCGGCCGGGCCCTCGGCTACGACGCCAGGCCCGCGGAACCCGGGACCCCGCTGCCCGGCGACCTGGACGCCGTCGTGATCGCCTCGCACGGCCGTGACGAGGAGGCCTCGCTGGCCGCGGCGGTGCGCGCGGGGGTCCCGTACGTCGGGCTCGTCGCCAGCCCCCGGCGCGGTGCCGCCGTCCTCGCCGGGCTCGGGCTGACGCCGCAGGAGCGGGCCCGCGTCCACACCCCGGCGGGGCTGGACATCGGGGCCCGGACCCCGGCGGAGATCGCCGTGTCGGTGTACGCCGAGGTCATCGCGGTACGACCGCGCCCCGCCGCCCGCCCTGGCGGCCACCCCGGCGCGGGCGAGCCCGCGGCGTCCCCGCGGCCCGTCGCGGAGGCCGTGGATCCGGTGTGCGGCATGACCGTCGCCGTCACCCCCGGCACCGTCGCGCTGACGGGGCAGGGCGGCGGAGCCGTCTACTTCTGCGGCCCCGGCTGCCGGCACGCCTACACCGACGACCCCACCCGCTACGCACATGCCTCCTGACCCCGACGCCCTCGTCCCCGACGTCCCCGCCCTGCGCGCCCGGCTCGACGCCGCCGACTACCTCGCCGACGACGCGCTCGCCACGGCCCTGCTGCTCGCCGTCCGCATGCGCCAGCCGATCCTGCTCGAGGGCGAACCGGGCGTCGGCAAGACCGAGGCGGCCCGCGCCCTGGCCACCGTCCTCGACACCCCGCTGATCCGCCTCCAGTGCTACGAGGGGCTGTCCGCCGCGGAGGCGCTGTACGAGTGGAACTACCCGCGCCAACTGCTCGCGATCCGGCTCGCCGAGTCCCGGGGCGAACCCCTGCGCGACGCCGACCTGTTCACCGAGGACTTCCTGATGCCGCGGCCCCTGCTCGCCGCCATCACCCATCCGGGGCCGCGGCCGGCGGTCCTGCTGATCGACGAGGTGGACCGCGCCGACGACGAGTTCGAGGCCTTCCTGCTGGAGCTGCTGGCCGACGCCGCCGTCACCGTCCCCGAGCTCGGCACGCGCACCGCCACGCTGCCGCCCGTCGCCGTCCTGACCTCCAACCGCACCCGTGACCTGCACGACGCGCTGAAGCGGCGCTGCCTCTACCACTGGATCGAGTACCCGGACACGGAGCGCGTCGCCGCCGTCATCCGGCGCCGCGTCCCCGGCGCGGGGGAGTGGCTGGCTTCCCGCGTGGCCGGCGCGGTGGACCGGCTGCGCGCCGACCACCGGCTCACCAAGCCGCCCGGCATCGCCGAGGCCGTCGACTGGGCGGCCGCGCTGCGTGCGCTGGGTCTCACCTCGTTCGACGCGGACGCGGCCGACCGCACCCTCGGCGCGGTCCTCAAGTACGCCGAGGACCTCGCCGCGGTCCGCGCCGAGGGTCTCGCGCACCTGGTGGACAGCGATGCATGAGCCCGGAGGCGACGCAAGTAATGCGAGGGTCGAGATGGCTCCGGTACCAGGGCTGGCGGAGGTGGTGGCCGCGCTCGGCGAGGCCCTGCGGCGGGCGGGGATACCGGTGGGACCGGACAGGGCCGCGCGGTTCGCGCGGGCGGTGACCGTGCTGGCTCCGGTGACGACGCCGCAGTTGCGGCACTGTGCCCTGGCCACGCTGGTGGCGGACCCGGAGCAGATCCCGGCGTTCGACGCCGTGTTCCGGAAGGTGTTCGGCGGTGAGGGTCCCGGGCACCCGGTCGCACGGGGGCAGCGGGGCGACCCGCCGCGGTCGCCCGCCGGGGCCGGCCGTGCCGCCCCACGGCGTGGTGCCGGGCGGCCCGCGGAGGACACCCCGGGGCGGGCGCGCGAGGTCGGGGCACCGACCACGGCCAGCCCCGCCGACCGGCTCGCCACCCGGGATTTCGCGGAGCTGACCGAGGACGAGCTCGCCCTCCTGGCCCGGGCGATGCGCGCGATCGTGCTGAACACCCCGCTCCGTCCGTCCCGCAGGCGCCGGCCCGCGCACCACGGAGACCGCATCGACCTGCGCCGCACCCTCGCCGCCGGGCGCCGCACAGGCGGGTACCCGCTGCGGCTGCGCCGCTTCGTGCCGCGGCCCCGCCGCCGCGGCCTGGTCGTCCTCTGCGACATCTCGGGGTCGATGGAGCCGTACGCCCGGGCGATGCTGCAGCTGCTCTACTGCGCGTCGCGCGGCGCGCGGGCCGAGGTCTTCACGTTCGCCACCCGGCTCACCCGGCTGACCCCCGTCCTGCGGCGGCCCGGCCTGCCCTCCGACGCGCTGGCGCGCGCCGGGCGTACGGCGCCGGACTGGTCGGGGGGCACGCGGATCGCGGCGTGCCTGGGGGAGTTCAACGAACGGTACGGACGCCGTGGCATGGCCCGCGGCGCCGTCGTGGTGATCGTCTCGGACGGCTGGGACACCGGCGACCCCGCCGTCCTCGCCCGGCACATGGCGGCGCTCGCCCGGGTGGCCTTCCGTGTCGTGTGGGTCAACCCTCGTACCGCCAGCCCCCGTTACCGTCCGCTCGTGGGCGGTATGGCCGCGGCGCTGCCGTACGGTGACGCCGTGGTCAGCGCCCATGACCTGGCGGCCCTGGGCGACTTCGCCGCCGCGCTGTCCGCGCCGGGGCGTCGTCGCGGCGCGGGGCAGGCGTGACGCAGGGCTGTGCACGGGTGCCGGTGCCGGGCGGTGGGACTCAACCGCCCAGCACCTTGGCCTCCTTCTCCGGGGCGAGGCCCACGGTGGGCCGGTCGGGGCGCTGGGGTGCCGTGCCGCCCAGCGAGCGCAGCCACTCCCAGGTGTCGGCGACGGTCTCGGCGACGGGGCGGCAGCGCAGTCCGGTGGCGAGGGCACGGGAGACGTCGGCGGTGTGGAGCGTGTCGTAGAGCTCGCCCGGGGGGAGCCAGACCGGCAGTTCGGTCCAGGGCTCGATGCCCGCGGCCAGGACCGTCTCCGGGTCCGTCCAGCGCAGTTCGGCGTCGGAGCCGGTCACCGCGGCGCAGGCGGCCAGGAGTTCGCCGGTGGTGGTGTGCCCGGGCGGGCTGACGAGGTTGTAGGCGCCGCCGAGGCCGGATTCCGCGGCGTCCAGGATCCATGCGGCGAGGTCGCGGGCGTCGACGTACTGCAGGGGGAGGTCGCGGGGGC
>NZ_JARAVO010000097.1:0-32462 GCF_033792805.1 Streptomyces sp. PA03-1a | reverse complement strand
GTAGAGGGGCGGTGGGTACGGGGTCGTCGGGGAGCGGGGCAGGGATGACTCGGGGTGGCGAAGGATCGGAGCATGTGGGCCACATGCGGCGCCAGGCGTAAGGGCAGCGTCGCCGCCAGCGTTGATGACGCCGGCATTGGCCATGAGCAGGATAAGCATGTCCCGGTCGCCGACGTCCTCGCGCAGGTACCCGGTCGCCCTTGGCGTGGAAGATCGCGGCTGGGAACGACGCACAGATTCACGCGACGAGCGAGTGCCTGAAGCAGATCGGCGAGGTGTTCGTCCAAGTGGTGGGTTCCCTGGCGCGAGCACCCGCCACTGCTGTTCTGCTCCACCACAATGAGCGGCTTGCCAGCCATGGCGGCATTTGCGATGAGGCACTTTCCTGCTGAGCGTCCGATCGCCAGAGGGCCTCGCGTTCGTGAAGCACATGGCCTTGTTGGCGGACCGGACCGGTCATGGTGGCGGGAGCGGTGTCCCGGCCTCGACGCCCAGCGGGACTTCGTCCGCCGGGCAGAGGTGGGTGCCCATGTTGCGCTCCATCATGCGCAGCGCCGCGTCGGCCAGGTCGCGATGGATGTGGGCGACGGCGTCACTCGCGACGGTCGTCGGCAGGTGCCGGACGTGCGCGTCGAGTGCCGAATACAGCACGCACTGCTCGGTGACCTGCCCGCACAGCACGAGATGGCCGACGTTCCGCCGGTCCAGGAGGTACTCCAGCGGGGTCTGGAAGAAGATCGAATGCCGGGCTTTGACGACGAACAGCGAGTCGGCGTCGGGCTTGACCGGTTCGACCAGGTCGGCGTGAGGGCCAGCGAGTGCCATGTCGAGGATTTCGTCGTGATGGGAGCGCCAGCGTCCGTAATTGTCGTTGACGTAAATGACGTCCACACCGACGGCGCGAGCGCGTGAGATCAGCCTCCGTACGCCCGGAAGCGCCTCTCGCACAGATGGCAGCAACAGTTCGGCGTCCTCGTGCTCATACGTATTGATCATGTCGATCACGACGAGCGCGGTCGTTTCCTTGTCGTGCATTCGTTGCGGACCTCGATGGTTGCCGTGTCAGGCGATCACTCCCCGGCGGCGTGCTGGGCTTGTACGCGGGGGAGGTGCAGAAAACTCCGGACAGGGTCGTTCTTCCAGGATGCGGCCATCAAGACTGCGTCGCAGCACGGAGGGGTGGAATGCCGAGTGATCGTGTATCCCGCCTTCGGAATGCGGCGGGCGCCGGGTCCGGCTGGATGAGCGCATCCTCGATCTGGCTCATGGGCCGAGGGACATTCTCGTCTTGCTGCGGCGGGCTGCGGGGCGGCGGACCTGATCTTTGGTGACAGGCGGCGCGCCGCGCCGCCCGGTTCGCATCGACCGCCGTTCCACCGTTCGGGCCTGCCCGGTGGACGCCAACCCGCTGCGGTCGCTTCCGCTGGGTCAAGCGTCGCGTCGCTGGTCGTTGCTGTCCTGGCGCAGCTGGTCGGCGTGCCGAATGAGAGCGTCCACGCGCGCAGCTATCTCCGGATGCCCCGGCTGCAGATGGATGCGGGCGGCCGCAAGGGGGGTCATCAATCGGGCCGCATCGTTGTGGGCGAGGGCCCTGTCGATGGCGGCGATGGCGGAGCGGGCCGCGGGGGGAAGGTCGGAGAGCCCGGTGATGAGAGCGGCCAGGCGGCGCAGGTCTGCGGCGTTGTCTCGTGCCCAGGCTGTGACGGTGCGGTCGGCGGCACGGCGGTCGCGGGTGGCCTTCACCCGCTCCTCCCCGGTACTGCCTGCCGCTCCCGGCTGCAGCCGCAGGTAGCGGCGTTCGGCAGCCTGGCGACTGGCGACCCCGAGAGGGCCTGCCAGCTCGGCCCAGCTGGTGCCGGCGGCGCGGGCGGTCTCAATCAGGCCCCTCTCCCAGCCGGCGAGCTGCTCGCGCACCTCTCGCAGCAGCGTGAGCGAGGCCAGCGCCTGTTCTGTGTCGTCACCTGAGATGGCTGCCGGCGTCGTATCCGCGGCGCGGGCCGTACGCAGAGCGTCGTCGATGGCTGCCAGAGCAATTGCGGCGGCCAGGAGTGGCACGGCTCCATCCTCGCCGGCAGCCGTCGACGCAGCGGGCTCGGTGGCATCCATGAGGCAGTGTCTCCTTCGTGTCATCGCCTCGACGACTTGACGTTTGTCATCGCTTGGACGACATGGTACAAGTGAAAGCAGGTGAAGCGCATTGGCAGCCACTGCCCGAACGCTTGGAGGTGTTTCACGATGTTGATGCGCACCGATCCGTTCCGTGAGCTGGACCGTCTGACCCAGCAGCTCCTGGGGACGTCCGGCACATGGACGAGGCCCTCGACGATGCCGATGGACGCCTACCGCGAAGGCGACCACTACGTGATCGCCCTCGACCTTCCCGGCGTATCGCCGGAAGCGATCGACATCGACGTCGAACGCAACATGCTCACGGTCAAAGCCGAACGCCGTCCCGTCGCCAAGGCCGACGACGTGCAGATGGAACTGTCCGAACGGCCCCTCGGCGTCTTCTCCCGGCAGCTCATGCTCGCCGACACCCTGGACGCCGACCACATCGAGGCCGAATACGACGCCGGCGTTCTGACCCTGCGCATCCCGATCGCGGAGCGGGCCAAGCCCCGCAAGATCGCCATCACGTCCACCGGCGACCGCAAGCAGATCAGCGGCTGAGCCCTGAGCCGGGCACCACCCGGCACACGCAGGCGGCGGAGGACGGCTAACCGTTTCCCTCCCTCCTCGGTTCCGTCCTCCGCGTAACTCAAGGGGATTACCGTGGCCATGCGACCGGATGCGTTCCTCGCACGCGTGCAGGAACGCGGCGAATACTCCACACCACAGGAGGCGGACCAGGCCGCACGCGTCGTGCTGGCCCTCCTGGGCGCACACGTGGTCGGCGAGGAGCGTGCGGAACTCGCCGCCCGACTGCCGGAGACCTACGCACTCATCCTGCTCAATCCGCTGCAGGCCGCCGAGCCGCTGGACGCCGAGCGGTTCGTGCGGGCCACCGCCGCCTGGATCGAAGGCGCCACCGAACAGACCGCACGCTGGGACGTCGGCGCCGTCCTCAGCGTGGCCGCCGAGGAGGCCGGACAGGACCTCCTGCGCCGGCTCTTGCTTCAGCTGCCCCCGGGCTACGACCTGCTGTTCGGTCACCTCGAGCCGGCCTGACCCTCACGACCGTGGGGCGGGACACGCTGCCCCCGCCCCACACCACAACAAGAAGATGAAAGGCACACCGATGTCCCCGCAGCCCCCAGCGGACCTCCGTACACCGGCGATGACGTTCGACGCGATGGTCGAGCACGTACGCTACGAGGGTGCCTACCCAACCCGCGAACGGGCCGAGCAGGCCGTCCGTGATGTGCTGGCCGGACTCGGTCGGCAGCTGATCGGCGAAGAACGCGTCGCCCTGGCCGCCCGGCTTCCGGTCGAGGCCGCGCTCGAGCTCACCGCCCAGCTCCCCCGCACCGAACCGCTCACCGGCTTCGACTTCGTCAGCGACCTGGCCACCCGCACCGGCGGCACGCCCGCCACCGCACGCTGGGACGCCGGGACCGTTTTCGCGATTCTCAGTCGCCTGACCGGGAACGACCTCATCAACCGCGTTCTCGCACAACTGCCAACCGGGTACGCCTTGCTTTTCGGCCGGGCCGAACTGGCGCCGACCGCATAGCGGTGGCCGCGGTCGGCTCTCGCCCAGCAATTCACCCCTTCGGAACCCACTCGGACTGAGCTCGTTGCGCACGGGTGAAAGAGCGCCAGGAGCCGCTTACGGACAAGGGGCATCGCAAAGCAACGGACACAGTACCTACGCCGAGTCGAGCATTCCGCGCTGAAGGCCTACGAAACAGCTTGCGGGAGCGAGCCGAGCAAGAACTCGGCCAGCGTCTCAGTACGTCGGTACTGCTTCCAGCACAGGTGGACATGTCAGGGAGCGGCGGGCCGCTACCGCCCAGCGCGGCAGCCGGCTCGCGCCCCGTCCACAGTAACCACCAGGGGAGGACGCGCCGCCGCGAGCCCTCCCTTGCCCGGCGATCATCCCGAGGAACACCCGCGAGAACGGTTGGCCCGCGAAGCGCGCCCAGGAAAGCTCCCAACCAGGCGCTGCTGACCACTCGACTGCGGTGCAGATGCATGCATCCACCTCAAAGGTGACGGGTAGCTGCCATCGAACAGCGGACGCGTGATCGCACCTCACCGCGGGGGCCCTGCTCGGACGTCCGGCTACACGGTACGGGCTGACCCTGTGGTTCGTAGCCTTGCGATGACGGGCTTCCGTACGCCAGTGCCCCACCCGGCACCGACAACACGGCCGGCCGTCACGGCGCCGGGGGTTCGGTGATCAGCGCCAAGAGGCCGGCGATCTCGTGATCGGACTCGGCCGGATGGCGGAACATGGCGCCAGGGACAATCTCGTAGCGGTTGCGCCGGCCCTCGCGCGACCGGACCAGGTATCCGCCCTCTTCGAGGTCGGAGACCACGCCCTGCACCGTCCGCTCCGTAAGGCCGCAGGCGGAAGCCACGTCACGGAGCCTGATGCCGGGGTCGCGGGCGATCATGATCAGGACCCGCGCGTGACTGGTGAGGAAGGTCCACCTCGGCTGGTCCTGGTCCTGTGCGCGTCCGTCCATGCGCCCCATCATGCGCTCCCCGTTTCCTGATTATCAACCCACGAAAAATATTTCATGATTTGTTTGACGTACGTTGCCGGTCCGAGCATCATCACAGGTGGCAGGAAGTCCCCTGGTGGAGCAGCGGGAGCCCACGATGTCGCGGCCGGACCACACCCACGAAGACGACGGCACCGCCCCCGACCCCTGGGCGCTGCCCACCTATCTGCCTCCCGGAGGCACGCGGAGCTTCGCCGACCGGGCCACGCTGAGCCTCGCAGCGCGCGGAACGGACGGTGCGGTGGCGGTGATCACCGGGGAAGTGGACGCCGGTTGCGCAGCGGACCTGGAACGCTGCCTCATCGCGGCCATGCGCGCCCACCCCGAAGGCCTCAAGCTGGACTTGTCCGGGGTCACCTTCTTCGACTGCTCGGGCCTCAACGCGCTGCTGGAGGCCAGGACCTTCGACGGCCGCGGCGGCGGCATCCTGACGATCAAGGTCATGAGCCCGCCCGTCGCCCGCGTCCTCGACTTGACCGAGACCCGGGCACTGCTCACCCGCGGCCGCTGACACCGGTGCGCACGGGTGCGTAGCGGACGCCGGCGGAAGCTGGTGTCCAGGGGCGCCGGTTGCCAAGCTCGAAGGTAACCAGCCCGTCGGTTGGAGACCCCATGTCACCTGCCGATCACTGATCGTGTCCGACGACGTTGACCGTGAGGAAAGGACGTGTCGTGAGCTCCACCTGCACTTACGTGCAGCGATTCGTCCTGACGGTGTCGATACCGAACGGCTGACGTCTGATCGCACCTCACCGCGGAGGCCCCTGCATGGACGTCCGGCCAAACGGTACGGACTGACCCTCCGGTCGCAGTCTTGCGACCTGTTGAGGACGGGCCTCCGCACGCCGGGGCTGGGGTCCCCGGACAGTGAGCACCCCCCCCTTGGGTACCACGCAGCAGCGGTTCATGCGCCGTGGCGTCACCAAGATCTACTTCCTGGCGGACATACCGCGGCGACGAACGTGCCGACCCGCCAGGAGATCACCACCGGTCGACCTGTCCGGCGCGATCACCGACGTCGCCGACTGGTCGCTCGGCAACTCCCCGATCGACACCCCCGACCTGGGCTCGACGCTGACCACGTCGATCCCCGGCGAGGACAAGGCCGGCGACACCATCGAGACCCTGCTCAAGAAGGGCGAGGAGGGCTTCGTCGTCATCCTGCGCAAGGGTGACGTCATGGCGTCGAGAGCGCGTAAGAGATGGTCCCGGCGGCCCCCTTCGGGAATGACAACGGCGACGGAGTCATCACGTACCCGCCGGGCGCCGTCTGATACTCCGGCCTGGCGGAAGTGGTCTCCCCCGGGGTGCTGCAGCAGCATCTCGCCAACAGCGAGTTCCACCGCGTGCCGTCCCTGAACCTGTGGACCGCCGACGCCGGAGACGGCCGCGCCCAGCTCAACATGAGACCGGACGAGCCCGGCGGGACCACATCCCACTCCCGCGGCCGGTTCGAGGGCCACAGGTCGCGATGAGGCCCTTGCCAAGCGCAGACGGCAACGGCGCGGACGCCCTGCACAACAGGGCTCAGGCGTTGCCAGGTTGTGAACAGGGTCGACGGGATGACCGCTCGGCCCCTCGCACGCGGCGGCCGGGCGACCGGACCGGCCGCCCGATGGTGAGGTGCACCCGCCGCGGTGGAGCGGTGGCCGAGAAGTCGTGAATACGACACGCGGCGCCAAGTCGCCAACTCCATCCATTGACCTGGTTGTCGAGGGCGCGCGATCTTTCTTCGGGCAGCGCGTCATGTGCCCGACAACGTTATCGGACCACTGCCGGAGTCGCCCCGTGCTCGTTCCCCGTCCTTCGCGCCCCCTCTCCCGGTACTTGAGGGGTGCCCCCGCCCGGCCAACGGGATCCCCGTGGCAACGTGCCGTCGGCGGGGCCGCGGCCCTGCTGCTGGCCGCCCTGGCGGTCCAACTGCCCCAGCAGAGCCCGGCCGTCGCCGATGACGCCGGGCCGGCGGCGGAGTCGCTGTGCGGCGCCCCGCAGCCCGGGCACTTCGGTTGCTTCGCGGTGCGCCGAGCGGACACCGACAGCGGTCGCACCGCACGGTCCGCCACTCCCGAGGGATTCAGCCCGGCCGACCTGCGCTCGGCGTACGACCTGCCCGCGGACGGCGGCGCCGGGGCGACCATCGCGGTCGTGGCGGCCTACGACAACCCGATGGCCGAGCAGGACCTCGCCGCCTACCGGACCCAGTACGGGCTGCCGCCGTGCACGGCGGACAACGGCTGCTTCCGCAAGGTCGACCAGCGCGGCGGCACCGACTACCCGCAGCCCAACGACGGCTGGGCCGGCGAGATATCCCTGGACCTGGACATGGTCTCGGCCGTCGCGCCGAAGGCGCACATCCTCCTCGTCGAGGCCGACAGCTCCGCCACGGACGACCTGGGCACCGCCGTCAACACCGCAGTGGCGCTGGGCGCCCGCTACGTCTCCAACTCCTACGGCGCCTACTACGACGGCCCCGACCTCGCCGCCCTGGACGCGGCGTACTTCGACCACCCCGGCACCGCCGTGGTGTTCGCCTCCGGCGACTACGGCCACGGGCTGAGCTACCCGGCCTCCTCCCCCTACGTGACGTCCGTCGGCGGCACCTCGCTCAGCAGGAGCGACACCGGTGCGCGCGGCTGGACGGAGACGGTGTGGAGCGGCACCGGCTCGGGGTGCTCCGGCTACCAGCCCAAGCCGGCGTTCCAGACCGGCACCGGCTGCGACAAGCGGTCGGTGACGGACGTCAGCGCGGTCGCCGACCCCGACACCGGCGTGGCGGTCTACAACACCTACTCCGGCGGCGGATGGGGCGTCTACGGCGGCACCAGCGCCTCCGCCCCGATCATCGCCGGTCTGTACGCGCTGGCCGGGACGCCCGTCGAGGGTACCTACCCGGCCGGGTACCCGTACCGCGCGCTCGGTGCGCTCAACGACGTGACCACCGGCAGCAACGGCCACTGCTCCGACGACGCACCCTGCGACCCGGACACCACGTCCCCATGCGAGCCTGCGAACAGCTGCACCGCCGGCCCCGGCTACGACGGACCCACGGGACTGGGCACGCCGAACGGCGTCGGCGCCTTCCGCCCCGGCCCGCACGGCACCGTGACCGGCAAGGTCACCGACAAGGCCACCGGCAAGGCGCTGTCCGGCGCGACGGTGCGGCTGGGCGCGCATGCGGCGGTCACCGGCGCGGACGGAAGGTGGTCGCTGGCGGCGCCCACCGGCTCGTACACGCTGACGGTCAACGCCTTCGGCTACTCCGTGAAGGACCTGGGCAAGGTCACCCTCGCCGACGGCACGGAGCTGACCAGGAACGCCGCGCTCGCGGCCGTGCCGACCACCACGGTCTCCGGGACGGTCCGGGACGGCGGCGGACACGGCTGGGGCCTCTACGCCCGGCTGACCGTCGACGGCGTGCCCGGCACCGTCCACACCGACCCCAGGACGGGCCGCTACTCCGTCCGCCTCGAGCGCGGCAAGACGTACACGCTGCGCGCCACCGGCCTCTACCCCGGCTACCGCCCGGCCGAGACGAAGGTCGTGCTCGGATCGTCCCCGAAGACGGCCGACCTGACGCTCCCGCTGGTCGGCTCCGGCACCCTCCCGCCCGGCTACGCCGTCGACTACCACGGCGGCGGTTTCCAGTCCTTCGACACCGCCGCGAAGCCTGCCGGGTGGAGCATCGTCAACCACACCGCCGCCGGCGGCTGGGGCTTCGACGACCCGCTGACCCGCGGCAACCAGACCGGTGGTGACGGCGGCTTCGCCCAGGTCGACGACTACGCCCTCGGCTGGGGCGAGGTCGACACCGAACTGATCAGCCCTGACTACGACCTCTCGGCGCAGACCCGGCCGGCGCTGGAGTTCGACACCGCGCTGCCCAGTCTGTGGCGCTTCAACGACCCCACGGCCGACATCGACGTGAGCACCGACGGCGGGGACCACTGGGACAACCTCTGGCACCACACGGACGTCGTGGAGGGCCCCTCCCACCAGGTCGTTCCGCTCACCGCCTACGCCGGCAAGTCCTCGGTGCGGCTGCGCTTCCACTTCGCCGGCTCCCTGACCGGCATCTGGCAGCTGGACAACGTCGCCGTCGGCACCCGCTCGCTGGTCACCGTGCCCGGTGGGCTGCTGACGGGCCGGGTGACGGACGCCAACACCGGTGCCGGAGTGGTCGGCGCGACCGTCTCCGCCGCGAAGGCCCCCGAGGCCAGCGGCCACAGCATCGCCACGCCGGACGACCCGGCCGTGGGCGACGGGCTGTACTGGGCCTTCTCCTCCCGTACCGGCCGCCAGGAGTTCACCGCCGCCCTGCCCGCCTTCGGCTATCCGGCCGGGACGTCGGCGGCGACGGTCAAGGCCGACACGGTCACCGCCGCGGACCTCGCGCTGCGCCCGTCCCGGCTGAAGGCCACCCCCGGTGCGGTGGGCGTCACCGTTCCCTGGGGCGGGAAGAAGACCGTCACGGTGAAGGTGCGCAACACCGGCGGCGCCCCGGCCTCTCTCGCCGTCGGCGAGCAGGCCGTCGCGGGAACCCCGGCACGCGTGTCCGGCGCCCCCAGGGAGCGGAGGGCCGCCAGACCCGATCCGCTCGACGTCGCGGCCACCGCCACGACGGACACCACGGCGGCGGGCCGGACCGCCGGGGCGACCGCCGGGCAGGCGTGGCAGCCGCTCGCGGACCTCCCGCAGCCCATGACCGGGGGGATCGCGGCCGCGTACGACGGCGTCCTCTACACCGGTCTCGGCCAGACCCCCGACGGTCAGTGGACTACCGCCCTGCGCTCCTACGACCCGGCCACGGCGACCTGGAAGGACCTCGCCCCGGCCGTCACCAAGCGCAGCGGCGCGGCCTACGGGTTCGTCCGGGGCAAGCTGTACGTCGTCGGCGGCAAGAACCGCGCGGGCACGCCGATCGCCGGGGGCGAGGTCTACGACCCGGCGAGCGACACATGGTCGCGGATCGCCGACGCGCCCAAGGCGTACGGCAATTCGGCCGCGGCGGCGGCCGGCGACCGGCTCTACGTGATCGGCGGCTGCACCGGCATCTCCTGCGGCACACGCGACGTCCAGGTCTACGACCCGGCCGGCGACACGTGGTCCACGGGACCGGCCTACCCTGTGCCGACCTCCTGGCAGAGCTGCGGAACCGTCGACGGGACGCTGTACTGCGCGGGCGGTGTCCACCAGGGCGACGGGCAGCCTGCCCACGCCACGGCCGTGGGCTACGCCCTGGACCCGGCCGCGGGCCGCTGGACGCCGATCGCCGACCCCCCGGTGGACTTCTGGGGTGCCGCGACGGCGAGCGGCGCGGGCCGGCTCATGGCCGCCGGCGGTGTGCTGGTCGGGGCCGCCGCGGTGACCAACGAGGCCTACGCCTACGATCCGGCCGCGGACACGTGGAGCGCGCTGCCGAACCTGCCGCAGCCGCTGTACGCGGCGGCCGGAGCGCCCGGCTGGTCGGTCCTCGGCGGCCAGAGCGCCGACAGGGTGATGCAGACCTCCGCCCTCGAACTGCCCGGTTACGACGCACCCCACGGGGACGTGACGTGGCTGGCGGCGAAGGCGGGCTCCTCATCCGTCGGCGCGGGCAGGACGGCGGAGCTCACCGTCACCGTCGACGCCCGGGACATGGGTCCGGCCGACGCGGGCGTGCACCAGGCGCGGCTGGTCATCGACAGCGACGGGCCGTACGCCTCCGTCACCGTGCCGGTCACCATGACCGTGGTGGCGCCGCCGGGGTGGACGCACCTGACCGGCACCGTCAGCGGCGCCGAGCGACATGGCGGCAGCACCCCGCTGGCCGGAGCCACGGTCCGCGTCGGGACCGGGGCGGGCGCGCACACGCTCAGCACCGCGGTCGACGGCTCGTACCAGCTGTGGCTCCCGGACGCCGGACCGACCGTTTCCCTCACCGTGAGTGCCGATGGCTACCGGACGGCCGAACGCACGGTGCGACCGCGCGGTCGTGACGCCGTCACCACCGACGTGGTTCTGACCAGGCGTTACTGACCTTTCCGTTGGGTTGTCGTGGATGACGTCGGGCGGCCCCTGCGCATATCCGTGGCCATGGGATATGCGCAGGGTGGGGTCTCACACCGTAGGGTCAAGCGGCTCAGGAGCGAGTGCGAATGCTCGCCACCGTGACGATGCAGCGGTGGCCGGCTCGGTGAAGGGCCCCGGCCCCGGGCAAAGCCACCGCGGTGGCGCTCGGGGCCACTTCGTGAGATCCGTCCGCTGCGGCCTGCACAGCATCCAGCGAAGACTCCGCCTCATCCACGGATGCCTCGCGGGAACCGGGCTCTCACTCGACCCGACAACCCGACGAAAGGTCAGTAGGACCTCCCAAGCGGGGTACGGGACTGCACGGTCTCGCGATCAAGTAGGAACACCCGATGAGCGACGTGACTGCCTCCGTCGAGGGGGATGATGAGCCGGCGGAGCGGATCAGACCCGTTCACCGGATAGGGACGCCGTGGGTGAGGCAAGCAGAAGCGGTGTCGCTGGATGCCTTGGCGAATTCAGCCGCGTCGCCGCGCATCCCCGCGTCCATCAGAGACCGCAGCCCCTGCGCGAGATCCGGGTCGCCGCTGTCGCTCGCCAGCCGCAAGGCAAGCAGGAGGTTCGCGTTGACCTCTGCGGCCTGGCCATCCGCGGCAGAGGCAAGCACTTCCGCGTACAGCGTGCACGCCTTCCGGGCGGATTCCTCCCCTGAGCCGATGGGCGAGGCGATACCTGCGGGGGATTCCCGCGCGGACTCGGCAGGGATCTCGCCGACGGTTCCGTACACCACCAGGCACAGACCGGCGCCGAGCAGCGCCGGCACCGCCGGGTTGCGCGTCCTCGGGTTCCCGGTCGGGCTTGGGGTGGACATGGGTTTTCCTCGCGTCAGAAGCAACGCCGCGGGGACTGTGAGCGCGGTGGCAAGAACGGTCAGGACAAGAATCCTTGCGGTGGTGTCGAGGACCCATGTGCCATCGACTCCGGCCGTGCAGCCCTCACCGGCCGCAAGCCCGTCAGCGCATCGGAAACCGCTGTTCACCGTGAACAGCGCGGCGGCGCTGAACAGGGCTGCCGCGTATCCGGCGAACACCGCGGCAGGAACGGCTCGATTCGGTGGGGAAGCCCCGAGGCGGGAGTTGATCAGTACGACATGCGCCACGAGCACTGCGAGAGCCACCGCGCCGACCACGGACCAGTGCCCGAAGGCGAGCGTGAACCCCTCCGAGAAGCGGGTGTCGTCGGACACACGAGCACGGATGAGCAAGCGGGCCGCGGTCGAACCCGCCGCGTATACGAGGAACGCTGTGGGAGGGCCGAGCCGTACCGTCCGATCGGCGAGCACGGACGCGCCGACTCCCGGGGCACTGAGCGGGAGTACCCACACCACGACGGATGCGGCGAGCGCCGGCCTCCACTGCGAGAACTGCGTCACCACAGGATGCTCGAACATCGCGTAGGCCCAGTAGGGGCCGGCTGAGGCAGCGCCTGCGGCCTGCCGGAATTCCTCCACCGCCAGACGGTCCGCCTCCTGCCAGACAGCGGTTCCGAAATCTGCGAACAGCGGCCAGTAGGCGAGCACGGTGGACAGCAGGAGCGCCAGGGCAACCGCCCCTGCTCGCCAGGATCGCCACGTGGCCGCGCTCGACCGCCAAAGGCGTGCGCACTGCTCGATCCATCCGATGGCCAAGGTGGTCAGCACTGCCAGGCTCACCCCCAGCACGGCCCACACCGCGAGAGAAGCCGTTCCACTCGGACCGATGACGTCCGCAAAGATGGTGGCCGGGGCCATCCGGTATCCAGCCAGCAGACCCGCTGCCAGTCCCAGCCCGCTGCCGACCGTACGGCCCGCAATGCCGGCGCCGGGGGCATCGTGTCCCGGCTCGCCCGCTGCCCGCCAGGCCCCTGCTGCGATCACACCGCCCACCAGCAGGGCGGGCAGCAGCGCTGCGATCCACCGGAGTCCCAGCGGTGAGCCGCCGGGGAAGGCCAGGATGAGCCACTGGTGGATCCCCTCCACGGCCAGGCTCGCGGTGACACCGGCCGCAAGGCTCTCCCAGAAGCCGATCCGGGTTCTGCGATCGGGGTCCGCGAGGTTGTCGAGTCGGGCCCGGGGCGAGGGATGAGGTGCGGCAAACCTTCTCCAGGCGACGTGCCTTTTCGCAGGATCCTGTGTCAAGGGGGCGGTGAGTGCCCTTTCCATGGCTGAGGGATCCTTGAGTCCGCCCCTGGCGGCGAGATCAGCCTGGTACTCGCGTATGTGCAGCAGAGCGGTGCGCAGGAGATGGACCATCGCAGTCAGCGCCAGCAGCCGCCACAGCCATGCCGGGCCGGTGATGCGATCCGTGGTGAGCAAAGAGAGGGGAACGGGAATGACCGCCGTTACGATGAACGCCCACCAGACCGATTTCGCCAGATAGTGAGTGTGCGCGTCGCGATGCCGTACATGGGCGAGTTCGTGGAGGACCACGGCGCGGAACCGTTGTGGGTCGCGGTGCAGGAGCGCCTGGAGGCCGATGTTCAACCGTATCCGGTAGCGTCCCATCCTCCCGAACGTGACCGCGCCAGTGCTGGGTCGTGGGGAACTGAGGAACTCCGGAGCCTTCCGGAGTCCGGCGAGCTCGACCAGACACGACAGTTCCGTCCGCAATGGATCCGGCTGCGGGCCGTGATCCGGTAGCGGGCCGGCGACATCACGCCACTGCCGCCATCGTGGAAACAGCGCATACAGGGCTGCCGCCAGGAGGAGCAGCGCGAGTAACGCGGTGACGATCCACCAGGCCACGGCTCGCTCGTACGGCGCCATGCACACTGTCTCCTGCGTGCTGAACCTGCCCGGTGCCGCATTTTCGGACGCCCTGAGGGCGCAGGTCTGCCACCTTCTCAGGTATGCGTTGTCTCGCGACATCACGCTGTAGAAGGTGAGATTGTGCATGACTGTCGTGCAGGCCAGCACTGCGGCGAGCAGCAGCGCCAGTCGTGCGGTCGTAGGGGAAGGGATGTCTGGATGGCCGTCGGCTCTCGTCATTCGCATGACCTGTTTTCGGGTGCCGCGGTGATGGTCAGTGCCCCGAGGAGTGAATCCGCGAAGAGTGTGGAGACGTTGTCGTCCCAGCCCATGCGCCCGGACACTGCGAGTGCGGTCTGCCGGACCCGGATGAGCTGGTCGGCCGTCAGTGAGGCCAGCGGGTCCCGCCCGTTCCGGTCCGCGGTGGATTCGGTCTCAAGCCGTTCGGGGCCTTGGGTCGTACCCCGCAGCCGGTTCCATATGCGCCGCCCCCAGGCACACAGGAAATTCTGCGCCGGAGGCAGGACCGCATCGGCCACCGCAGCGAGGACCAGTGGTGTCACGACCTCGACCAGTTCCGCCAAACCGAAGCCGACGGCCTCCGTGGCAGTGTCCGGACGACTCAGCCGCAACGTTCGCGATCGGTCCGTGAAGAACGCCTGTCCGTAAGCGTTCAGCTGTGGGAGCTCCTGCGGAGCCAGCACTCCAATGGCGCGTTCCGAAATGGCGAGTATGTGTTCACGCTGAATCTCCGGAATACGTGATCTCCCCATCACCGTCCCTCCGTTCCCCTCGTTGGCGGCACGCGCCGTCCTCCACGCGGATCGCGCTGGTGGCATTGGCCCGCCGGCGCGATGGCTCCGTACCCGGCCGCGCCGCACCACTCGTCCGGCAGTCGGGCGGTCATGTCAGACGGTCCGTGACGAGGGCGGCCTCGCCGTCTTCGTCGATGAGGCGCTGCAAGACGCCGTACGGCAGCCACACCAGGGGGTAGCGGTCGCCCCAGCTGTTGACCAGCCGTACCGCCTGGAGCCGGTCCGAGGCGCCGTACACGCATATGGCGTGGCCGCCTCGGACGCGTCCGAGGGGACCGCTGCCGATCCAATGCCCCTGGCGGCCGCGGGATTCGGGCGTGTCGAAATTCGCGTACCAATTGCACCCCAGGACGGCGGGGGTGCCGTTGGCGACGCACGAGCGGATCTCGTCGGTGCCGGTGGCCCAGCGGTTCTCCAGGATGCCCTCCGCCAGGGAGACCGGTCCGCCGGCACCTCGTACCAGGCGGCGATGGCCCTGGGTGCGCAGCACGTCCATCGCGGCGCGCACGGAGGTGCCGTTGTTGTCGCCGGGTTTGGTGTCGGGCCATTCGTCGGTCTCCTTGGCCCGGTCCCACAGCCAGTGGGCCTCGTAGCGACGGCGGTTGAGAATGGACATCATCCAGGACGACGAGAATCCGACGCAGGCGCCTTCACGGCCCTGGTCGTACAGGTCTCGGTAGCGGGGCAGCGGGAGTTGTCGCTCCACCGTCGGTACGGCGGCGGGGGCGACGGCCGCGTAGGGGTACCGCTGCACGTGGCGGAAGTCACCGGGGGTGCGCCGGCCCAGGGGTTGTTCGCCGGTCATGACGGGTCCTTCGGGGTCTCGGTGGCGGGGAGCGCGATGTGCAGGAGTTCGTTCACTTGGCGCTGCCACTCGACGACGGCTGTCTGGGGAATGGGCTGTCCCAGCTGCGCCCCGATCGCGTCGGCGAGTGCGGCCGGGTCGGGGTGCCCGGCGAACGTCTTCGGGCTGGTGATGCCAAGTCGCAGCAGGGCCTCGCGCACGGGTCGGGGCAGTGGTGGCAACGCGAGCAGGGCGACCTTGTCCAGCAACGGTGCGAGGCCGTCGGCGGGGCCCAGCCCGACGGCGGCGAGTGACTCCCGGCCTGCGGGCTGCGCGGTGAGCCGTGCGAGGTCCTCCACCGAGTAGATCCGCAGCGCCGTGAGCCGGGTGATGGTCTCGGCGCTGAGTTCCGGCAGGACGGTCAGCGGCTGGTCGAGCCTGTCGGGCGTGGGTACTGCGACACCGCCCGGCGCGGGGCGGACCCGCATCCGTATGCGTCCGAGCTGTTCCTCGGCAGGTGCGCGGCCGACCACGGTGGTGCGGACCTGACCGAGGCGATCGATCTGTACGGCGACCGGCATGCTGAGGTCGAGTTCGTCGATGATGTACGAGCCGGTGGCCCGCGGGTAGCGGGCGAGCTCGCTCTGCATCCGGTCGACGGCGCCGGCGATGGTCTCGCCGAGTTCGTGCAGGACGACGTCACCGTCCGGCCGCTCGTCTCCCGCGACTTCGATGACCACAGTTCCGTGTCCGGTCTGGTCCCAGACGACGGTGGTGTCGGTGGCAGCGAGCAGCACGTCGTGGCTGTGGAGCCGGAAGAACAGGTCGGGCGGCCCGCCACCGGGGCCGGGAGGGACCAGCAGGTCGAAGGTGCCGTCGTCGGCTGCTTCGGTGGCGGTGCCTACCATGCCGCCCTGCCGGGGTGCCTTGTCCCAGGCCTCGACGCGCAGCCTCGGCACGGCGGCGCGGCTGAGCGGGTCGAGCAGTCGGCCGGCGATGCGGTAGCCGGTGACAGGAGTGCCCGGAACCTCGGTGAAGGTGATGTCGGCTTCAGCGGTGCCGTCGGTCAGCGGCCAGTCCGCGGTGAGGGTGCCGTCGCTCGTGGCGGTGGTGAGCACGAGTCGGCCCTGCGGCACCCGGTCGGCCGGGTAGGACAGTGTGAAGCGGCCGGCATAGGCGAGTTCGGCGCTCTGTGCGGGGTGTACGTGGCCCGGGTCGATGGCGGTGACCGAGCCGGCCGACAGCCGCCGCCCTCCCGCGCCGCTGGCTCGCCCGAAGAACCGGCGGGTGTTGCCGGAGGCATCGATGCGGATGATTGTGGATCCGGGCTGCCTTCGGCCCATGGGCAGTTGCACAACGGCGGCGAGAGCGCGCGGGTCGAAGTCCTTCGCGGAGTCCCCCCGGTGGACGCGGATCACCACATCGCTGTCGATCGTCAGGGGCAGCGCCAGGCTGAAGCCGTCCGGGCCGCAGACGGTGGCGTCCAGCGCATCTGCGCTGCCGGGCCGGTCCGCCGGCCGCCATGCGCTGACCACGGCGACCACCGGCGTGCCGGTGGCGACGTCCAGGACCTCTCCCTTCATGATCCCTCCTCCTCGACACGGCCTGAGGGTGCGGCCTGGTAGCGCACCCCCACGGTGAGCAAGGCGTTCCCCAAGGCGCTCAGCCGGGTGCCGGAAGGTGCGCCCGGCCCCGTCTTCGGGATCCAGCGGACCGTGCACGGGACACGTACGCGGACCTGCCGCCAGGCCAGCGCGGTGGGCGGTATCCCGGTTTCGTCGTAGGCGTCCAGGCTCTGCGCAGCGCGTGCGTCGAGTTCGGCCTGGGCGGCGGACAGTCCACCAGCCAGGCCGGCGAGGAGGTCGGGCAGTCCCGGGGACATGGTCACCTCTGCAAGGGGATTTCCAGGTGGTAGGCGGGGTCGTCGGGCGGCTGCAGGAAGTGCGACACACGACTGTCGGCCCGTACGGCACGCTCGAAGGCGGCACGGTCGTGGATCGAGCCGGGGGCGATGTCCAGGACGGCGAGGCGGCCGGGGTCCGCGGTGTGCCGGGAGACGTTCGACGCACCGACTTCCACGATCTTGTCGCGCATGGCACCCCTGATCCGGTCGGGACTGTGCCCGGCCGCCTTCCCGGCGGCGTACACGTCAACGACCTGGTCGCCGTACCGCCCGTAGAGCTTCTTCTGGGCGGGCACCCCGGCGTGCTCGCAGTTGTCGTACATGATCCGCGCCTGGTCCTCGGGCGTGCGCTGGGTACTGGTGACCAGGAGCGAGGACAGGCGGGCGGTGCCGGCGATCTCGCGCAGGACGGTGAGCGCGTACGCGGGGACGGCTTCGCGGCGGGCCTGGGCACCCCATCGGACATCAGGCTCGGCCGCGGGAGCCGGAACGGAGGGGCGGGGAGGCGAGTCGCCCAGCAACGACGCCAGTGTGAGTGACGGGCGTGCGCCGTGTTCCGCGAGCATGGCGACCGCGTCGTTGACGAAGCGCACGAAGCGGTCGACGTGCTCACCGGTCCCCATCGGGTACTGGCGGAGCTTCCAGCGGTTGCGGGCCCCGGTCTGATGAGCGAGGCGCCCGGCGTTGTAGGCGGCGGCCACCAAAGGCGGGTCCAGTGCCGTCTGCCGGGCCTGAAGTGCCATGTACGCGGTGCCGGCGGTGATGGCGTTGCCGGGCACCAGGAGCCAGTCCCGGCCGAGGCTCAGCCGCATCGTGTCCCGCGCAGTGGAGATCAGCGTCTGGGTGAGACCGACACTGACCTTGTTCGGGGTCCTCTCGTCCGAGGCGTACCCCGGCTCCAGCCGTACGGCGTCCGGGTGGCCGCCGGACTCGGTGCAGATGGTGGCGATGATCAGTTCGACAGGCACCCGGTGGTTCCGGGACGCCTCGTCGATCGCGGGTTCGTAGTCCTTCCAGACACGGGTGACGCTCGCAGGGCGACCCTTGCTGCGCTCGACACCCGTGCCCTCGATCTGCACGCCCTCTGGGACCAGGCGCCAGCGCACACTATCGGCAAAGCCGTGGTATTCGGACAGCGCCATGACGGCTCGTCACAGCACCACGCCGACTGACTCGCTGACGAGGCCGAACCCGACCCGGATCAGCGCCTGCACGGGCCGGTCCTGGTCAGGCGCGGTGACCCTGCGTTTCAGCGTCACCGTCATCTCGCCCTGCTGGTCGGTCTTGCCCGGGCTGGTGTACGCCAGGGTCGGATCGCTGATCTGCACGGAGAGGTGCTTCTCCGGGTTCGCGGCACCGTCGCTCCGCCGCAGCACGGCGGTGAGCTCGGCCTGCTGGGCGACGAGTGTCTTCTTGTCGCCCTCTCCCTCGTACACCGCGGTGCGCGCGCCGACGACGAGCTCCAGCCGCGGCCCCTTCTGCAGGACGAACGGCTTGGGCAGTTCGATGTCGGCGCGCGGCTCCAGGGTCGCCTCCATCTCGAGCTTCCCGGCTGCCAGGTCACGGCTGGACGAGGCGTCCACCGCGGTGTTGCTGTTGCTGTACGCGGCGTAGGCCGAGCCTCCGAAGGAGATGCCGGACGCGCCGATGCCTCCGCCTACCCGGGCGCCGGCGGCGAACGACTTCTGCTGGATGTTGAGGCCGTTGCGGGAGTTGAACTCCTGGACGTCCATCTCGGCCCGCAGGTGGATCCTGCTCCAGTGGTACGCGGTGGGCGTGATGAAATTGGCCAGCGGCAGCTTCTGCATCTGGATCTTGCCCTCCGTCATGGTGCCGTCATCGTCCTTGATCTGCTGCTCGAAGACGGCGATCACCTCGATCTGGGTCTTGGACAGCATCTCGGCGGTCTTCATGAGGGTCTCGTCGAGCTGCTGCTGCGCCTCGGCGACGGCGACTCCGATGCTCTTGACGAACGCGCCGAAGGCCACGCCCCCCTTCTCCAGCTCATCGTCGACTTCGGAAGCGGCGGCGGTCTCCCCGACGGTGCGCGGCATCGCGTCGACCTTCGCGTCACCGCGCTGCACCACTTCGCGCCCTGTGTCGGCAGTCCACTCGGCGACCCGCTGCGCGGCATCTGCCGGAGCCGGGTCCGCCGGCTCCTGCGCGGTCGCGGGGACCCGCCTTCCCTCCTGTCCCTTGCGCTCGCCCGCTCCCGACGTGCTCCTGTCGGCCTTGCCCGGCTGCTTGTCCTCGGCGGTCATGGTCGGCTCCTCCCCTGTAGGCCACCGAGCGTGCCGTCCACCGCTCGTCCGCCGCATCGGGGAAACCCCTACACCGCTCCCGCCCGTGCGAGCTCCCGGGCCCGATCGGACGCGATCGGATGCCCAGCTTGCGGTACACCCGGGTCAGATGGGCCTCTACGGTCTTGGGTGACATGAAGAGCGCGACCGCCACCTCCGCGTTGTTCGCCCGTCTGCCACAGCACGCGCCACCTGCAGCTCCTGCGGGGGGTGAATACGTCCAACCGGGGTGGGCCGGCCTTGTCGTCCCCCAGGCGATGGCCCGGCCGCCGACAGCTCGCGCCTGGCCCACTCTGCCCACAGGCCCGCGCCCAACGCGGCGAACGCCCAGTGCGCGGCGAGCAGCGGCTCGCGCGTGGCACCCGGGCGGTGAAGTCGGCGCATCACCTCGCCGTAGGTGAGCAATCCCCGGGCCCGCTCATACGGCATCTCCCTGCGGGCATACGCCATCTCGGCGTGCCCCAGCCACCGAGCGGCCTCCTCGGGGCCGGTCGCCGGCATGGCACGGCAGGGTGCCTCGGCAGCCGCGGGCCAGGCCAGGCCCGTCGCGACGGCCTTCCCGCCCAGCCACTCTGCCACCTCTTGTGCGCCCTGCCGGTCTCCGTCACGCAGCCGGGCCTCCGCCAGGTCCGCCACGAAAGTCGGCATGTTCGGATTTCCGATGCCTGTCTGTCGGACCAGTTCGAACGCCCTTTCCAACACGCGCAGTGCGTCCGCCGGGCCCCGGGCGGCCTGCAGGGCCGCGCCCGGCGCACCGTCCGCCAGAACGTCCATGCCTTTGGTGCCCGGGCCTCCCCCATGGCTTCGGTAGTCGGCCAGGTGCTCTTCGCAGCCGGCCAGGTCACCCGCACGCGCGCCAATTGCGGCGAGCAGTACGTGCGCGCAGCAAGCCATCGCCGGGTAGCGCAGCTCCTGCGCCCAGCGCACGGCCTCTGTGGCGTCCGCGCACAGCCGACCGAGAAGACACACTCGCCGTCTTTCGGGCCCTCGGCTTGCACGGTGCCGTCAAACACAATCGCGTATACAGGCACCTGCCGGGCACCTCGATGCAGTCGAGGCCGAACTGGCGGTGACACTGCTCTCCGACATGCAAAAGCTGTGGGCCCTGATCGACGTCAGCGCCGACTGCTGGATCCCTGGATCGCGCGCTCCGGCGGCGCTGAAGGAGGCCCTGGAGACACGGGGGATTCCCAGGTCTCGTCGTGAAACACCGAGGCTAGGGGCGCCGGATGCCGGGGGGCGTCGCCGGTCAGTCAGCTGGTGCGGGCCTTGGGGCGGCCGGCCTCCCGGCCGGGCGCGCCGACACCCGGTAAGGGACTTCCGTCCACCGCCGCCTGCGGAGCGCGCAGGGGTGCAAGGCGACCGCCGCCCACGGCCGCCCGAAACGCCGACGGCCCCTTCGGGTGAACCACTGGGGTTCACCCGAAGGGGCCAGCCGCCGGCGGTCAGGTGTGCGCTACCCCTGGGGGATCCACATGGGGTTGGCCCACTCCGTCGACGGCGCCCAGAATCCGGCGCCGCCGGCGGAGCCTGCTCCGTTGCCTCCGCGGCTCAGCAGGTCGGATGCCCTGGCGATGCGGTCACCACCGTTGCCGCCGGCCGCGACTGGACGGTCGTCGCGGTCCGTGGGCTGGAACCCGACCGTGTAGGTGCGGGTGACCGAACCGTTGGCCGAGGTGACCTTGATGGTGCGGGTGGTGAACCGGTGCCCGGTCGACGACAGGACCGAGCTGCCGTCGGTGACCTTCACCCGCGCGCCGGACTGGGCCGGTACGGCGGAGAGGGCCGGGACCTTCTTGTTCTTCGGCCAGTCGACGACGTACGTGGACACGGCCGGGTCGAACCCGTCGATCGCGATGCCTCCGACGGTGATCGCCTTGGCGTCGGCGACGCTGGCCTTGGTGGCGTCGGTGTGGTTCGTCACCTTGACGGACCCGTCGGCGTTGACGACGACGTGCGCCGCCATCGCGGCCGCCAGGTTGATCCGCTCCCAGCTCGCTCCGCCGTTCGCGGTGAGGTCCAGCGGGGAGCCGGAGTCCGTCGCGGTCTGCTCGAGGATCTGGGTGCGCTGAGCGGTGGTCAGGTCCGGGAAGGCCGTGATCAGCAGGGCCGCCGCGTCGGACGGCGCCTTGAGGGCCTGCCCGGACTTCCCGACCTGGGAGAGCCCGTAGTCCAGGCGCTGCGTGTACAGGTCGACGTGCTGCGCCGTGCTCAGGCCGGCGTAGGAGTCGCCCTCGCAGGCCTCGAGCGTGTCGCCGTAGCCCTCCTTCTCGCAACTGGCGAGCAGCACGTTCTCCATCTCGGTGTGGGCCTGGGTCAGCAGCTTCGCGAAGTCGGGGTCCGCCCACCGGTGGGCGACGGTGGCCTGTGCGGCGATGCGGCCGCCCATGACGTCGAGCGGGTAGTGGAACCCGAGGACGATGCGGTTGTCCCCGTACTCCGAGGTGCGGGCCAGGATCGACGGTGCCAGCTCCGGCAGGAGCGTGGCGAGGATGGTCCCCGCTTCGTAGCCGCCGTAGGTGTGGCCGCTCGGGTAGGAGCCGCTGGAGGTGAGGCTGCCGTAGGAACCGTCCTGCGACTCGTAGACGGCACCGCCGTCGCCGACGAACCCGAGCCGCGCGTACGGGCGCTGGTAGCCGAAGTGGTCCTTCGCCGCCCCGCCCTTGTCGAGGCCCTGAGTGACGCGGGAGAACAGCGCGCCGGTCTTCGGCAGCCGGCCGCCGTTGAGGGCGTCCAGGTAGATCTGGCCGAGCCGGGAGCCGAGGCCGTCGGCCATCGTGACGGTGGAGCTGTTCGTGGCGTCGACCTCGGCCCGGTCCACCTCCTTCTGCGTCGCCGCGTTGTTGATGCGCACGGCGATCCGGTCGTTCTCAGCGGTGGGCGAGGTGCCGTAGGGCACCTTGGTGTTGGCGGCGAGGATGCCGGAGTCGAGGTGCTCGAATCCGTTGAGCAGGCCGTAGAAGTAGTCGGTCCCGTCGCCGGTGCCCGGCCACTTGTCGGACGTGTAGCTGGCGTTGAGCGTGTCGTCCGGGAAGGGGGACGGCTCGTACGCCGGGTCGGAGGCGTCCGCCGGGGCGGTCGCCGAGGTGGTCACCGGGACGGTCGCGGCGGTGTCGTCCGACGTTCCGGCCAGCGTGACCGCGGTGACGGTGGCCGCGTGGGCCTTCGCCTTGCCCGTGGTCGTGAGCAGCGTCGTGCCCGCCGTGGCGGGGACGTGCGCGGTGGTTCCGTCGTCGAGGGCCACGGTGTAGCCGATGATCGGGAATCCGCCGTCGCCGGCCGCCTGCCAGGTCACGCGGACCTGCTTGCCGTCGGTGATCACACCCGTCACGGCCGGCTTCTGCGGCTTGCCGCCGCCGGTGACCACGGGTGCCGTGGCGGCGCTCGGCTGGGAGGTGCCGACGGCGTTGACCGCCTGGACGCGTGCCGTGTACGACCTGCCCGACCGCAGCCAGGTGAAGGTCGTGCTCCGGCCGTCCGGATCCTTGATCTTGATCTGGTGACCGTCGTTCAGGGTGATCTCGTAGCCGGTGACCGGTGAGCCGCCGGTGTCCTTGGGTGCGGACCAGGCCACGGTCACGCTCGTGCCGGACGAGGTCGCCGACACCGCGTCAGGCGCGGCCGGCACCGTCTTGGGCTTCGTGGTGAGCGCGGACAGGGCGTGGCGAAGGGTGTCGTACCGGGCGGTGAGGGTCGCGTCCGCGGCCGCGCCGTCGGCGACCGCGGTCTTCGCCGCGGCGAGTGCCCCGGTGAACGCCTTCCACGACGCGTCCGTGTAGCGGTCGTCGTCGAGGACGGACGCGGTGGCGACCAGGTCCTCCAGCTTCAGCCGCGGGAGCGGGATCAGCTGGCCCGCGGCCAGGGTGAGGCTGCGCGTCTGCGTGTCGACCTCGAGCTGGGTCGCGTCATCGGCGGTGACGAGGATGCGTGCAGCGGCGAGTTCACGCCCGTACACACCGAAGTCGATCGCGTCGTAGCGCTCCGCGTCGGCGGAGAGCCCCTCGTACTGCTCGATCGCCTTCCGCAGGGCGGACTTGTCCGTGACGGCGGGCGTCTCGACGTGGTTGAAGGTGATCCGGCCCAGGTTCGCGACGTACGGGTGCGAGGAGTCCGGGTTCGTCGTCAGCCGCAGGTAGACGGTGTGCGTGCCGGTGATCGCCTTGGGCAGCGTCACGCTCGTCGTCCCGCCGGACGACCACGCGGATCCCGTGACCGGCAGCGGCACGGTCGCGTACGGCGTGCCGGGGTTGGCCGTGTCGAAGGAGTCCAGGTAGAGCTGGACGGCGGAGCCGGTGCCGCAGCGGGCGGAGTTGTTGACGTAGGTGATCGTGACGGTGCTCTTCGGGGAGGTGCCGAAGTCGACGTCCCCGTAGTTGAGCCACGCCCCGTTGTAGGTGCCGCCGAGGTCGGTGGTGGAACCGGAGCCCGTCCAGCCGACGGGCTCGCTCTTGAGGCCGCCGCCGCTGTTGGAGCGCCACGCGGTGGCGTCGAAGCCCACGGGGGCGTCGGCGGTCTGCGTCAGGGCCAGCGAGTAGACGTTGCCCACGTAGGGCTGGGAGGCCGTCTGCGTGCTGGAGACGAACGCCGCGTACACGTCCTGGACGCCGGTGAAGACGCTCGGGTCGAGGTGCACGCTCGTGGTGGCGATGGTTCCCCAGCCCGATCCGCTGTAGTCGAGCGGGATGTCGACGCTCTTCGCGCCGTCCTTCGAGCCGAGGTGCAGCTCGATGTGCGAGTCCGACGCGGCCCGCGACTGGGGCTTGTCGTAGCGGACGGTGACGGTGTCGGCGCCGCTCTGGAGGTTCGTGTCCTTCCACTGCGCCCACGCGCCGTTCGTCACGTTCTCGAAGATGCCGTTGCCGAGGTTGAGCGGCAGCGAACCGTTGCCGGTCGCGGTGCTGTTGACCGCGGTCAGCGTGGCGAGCGTGGTGGTGGGGGACGTCGAGACCTCGTACGGCGAGAACTGGTACCAGTCGAAGTTCGACACCCACTGCTGGCCCGACGGGGCGTGGAACACGAACGTCGCGCTCTTCGCGTCCAGCAGGGCGTCGGCGTCGGTGACGGCCGCCTGCACCGTGGAGTAGTACTGCCAGCCGCCGGTGCCGGGGAGCGGGACGGTGGCCACGATCGGGCCGTCGGCGGCGCCGGCGTGGACGTCCACGCTGCTCGGCTTCGCGTTCGTCGCCTGCGAGTTCGCGTAGCGGACCGAGATCGTCCGCGGGGCGACCCCGCCGAAGTCCAGCCTGGTGAACCGCTCCCACGACCCCTCGGTGACGCCACCGAGGTTGCCGTCGGAGTTGTTCCGCTCACTGACGAGGCTGGGGCCCTCCTTCTGGTCGGGGCTCTCGGCCTGCAGGACGGCGTAGCCGCCCTCGTCGATGGTCAGGGCGTCGATGGCGGTCTGCAGCGCGTCCTGCGCGGCCATGATCGTGCCCGTCGCGGAGGCGGTGTCCGCGAGGACGGTCCGCGCGCGTTCGAGGGCCGACCGGAACAGGTTCCAGGAGCCGTCGGAGTAGTTGGCGCTGCGCACCACGGACGCCTGGTCGACGAGTGCGCCCAGGGCCTTGCGCTGCACCGCGGCGGCGGAGACGAGGAGCGGGTCGGTCGGGGATATCCCGGTGCCGGTCACCGTCGAGGCCCGCACGCCGTGCGCGAAGGCCGCGTCCCGGAAGGTGATGCCGAAGCGCGCGTCGACCTTCGTGGTGCCGGTGAGGGACAGCGTCGCCGTCCGCTTGTCACTGACGCGGAGGTCCGCCGTGACGCCGTCCGGCAGGCCGGTCACGCTCGCCGCTCCGGTCTTGGTGAGGCTGGTCCCCTTGCGGGCGTCGAAGGACGCCGGTCCGGAAAGGGCGAGCTTCACGCTGTCGTGGAGGGTGCCGTCCTCGTCGGTGTCGACGGTGCCCGGGTGGGCGGAGAGGACGGTGTCGCCCTTGTCCGTGCCCGTGTCGCCGTCACCCGTGTCGCCCCCGTCGGTGTTCAGCGAGTACGCGGGCTCCGTGTGGGCGCCCCACTGGGAGGGCTTGGACCCCATGGTGAAGTCCAGGGTTCCGCCGGAGATGATCTGGGAGTAGTCGAGCCACGTGTTGTCGAACCGCTTGCCGTTGAGTGTCGCGCTCTGCACGTAGTAGTTGCTCGGCGACACGCCGTCGGCCTTCACCGTGAACCGGGAGCCGTTGGCATAGCTGATCGTCGTCGAGTCGAAGAACGGGCTGCCGATCTGGAACTGGCTGGATCCGGCGGTCACCGGGAACAGGCCGAGCGCCGCGCCGACGAACATGGTCGACATGGTGCCGGCGTCGTTGTCCATGGTCGGCAGGAAGCCGTTCGGGGAGAGCTTGTAGACCTGGGTCTTGACCGGCGGGGTGAACTGGCCGCCGGAGCTGGGGGCCTCGTTCGTGGAGCCCGTCGCGATGTAGCGGTTCCAGGTCTCGCCGGTGTAGATGGCGCGCACCCACTTCTGCGTCAGGCTCGGCTCGCCGACGTAGTTGAAGAGGTAGGGGGCCTGGAGGTCGATCTCGTTCGCGTTGGAGTGCAGCATGGTCGAGCCGTCGTCGACGGTCGAGTCCTCGCCGAACATGTGCTTGACCGCGGCCTTGCCGGCCTTGTCGCCGCCCATGGCCTCGATGAGGCCGCCCATGTCGTAGGCGTCGTACCAGTGGTACTGCCAGAGCGTGCCCTGGTAGAGGCCGGCCGCCTCGAACTTCTCGTAGTCGGCGCTCTGCCAGTCGCCGTTCGCGGCGCGCGGGGTGAGCAGACCGACCTTGGTGCCGTCGGCCGCGGTCCAGGCGCCGGACTTCACGAGGTTGTCGATCGCCATCGTCGACTGGGTGCGCAGCTTCTTCGCGTCGTCCTTCTTGCCGAGCGCGTCGGCGACGACGGACAGCGCCCACTGGTCGTAGCCGCGCTGCACGGTCGTACCGGGGTCACCGGTGACGTACCCCTGCCGCAGCTGCGCGCCCGTGTAGAACCCGGAGTACGACAGCAGCGCCGGGTACGCCTCGTCGAGCCGGTCGAAGTTCTTGTAGCCCTTCGACAGCGCGTCGGCGACCAGCACGGCCGAGCGCTCCCAGCGCACGGTCGGGACCGAGTGGGTGAGGCTGCCGAGGCTCTTGCCGGAGGTGCGCTGGTCGGCGAAGAGCACGATCAGCGACTGGATCATGTCCCGGTACGTGGCCGGGTCGATGTAGGACTCGACGGAGTACTTGCGGAAGTCGTCCCAGGTGGACCAGCCGTCGTAGTACGTGAAGCCGTTCGCCTTGTGCACCGCACCGTCCGCGCCGCGGTACGTCCCGCTGGTGCTGGTGGCGTTCACCGGCAGCGCGTACATGCGGTACAGGTGCGTGTAGAACTCCTTGGTGAGCGTCGACCCGGGGTCGGACTTCACCGAGGAGCGCACGTCGACGGCACCGAGCGCCTCGTTCCAGTCCGCCTTCGTCCGCGCGCGCGCCAGGTCGAAGGTGAGGTCGCCCACCTCGTTGTGCTGGTCGGTCGTGGCCTGCTCGGCGCTGATCGGCGACAGCGTGATGCGCAGCTCGATGTCGTCGCCCGCGGCCTTGTCGAACCCGAGGACGGCGCCGGTGTCGGACCCGTCCTGCGTGGTCGCGTCGCTCAGCTTGCCGTCGTTGCCCCAGCTCTTCAGGGAGGTCACGGCGACGTTCGTGGTGGCGGCGTAGTACAGCTTGTACGAGGCGCCGTTGAACGAACCCGCGATGAGCCCGGTGATCGACGTGGTCCCGTTCGGGAGCGTCGTCGCCTTCATCGTCGAGCGGGTGCGGCTGGTGAAGTTGTTCGCGAGGTCGAGGACGAGCTCGGGGTTCGACCCGGCGGGGAAGCTGTACCGCTGCAGCGCCGTGCGCGTCGTCGCGGTCATCTCGGCCTTGATGCTGCCCGGGTCCTGCTTCACCGACGACGCGGTTCCGGAGATGGCCCCGAGGCCCACCTGGTACGAGCCGGGCGTCGCGCTCTCGTCGTCGTGGCTGTACGCGTGGGCGTACGTGCCGGCGGCGGGGCGGCTGTCGTACTGCACGGAGGTCGGGACGACGAGCAGGTCGCCACCGCCTCCGGAGCCGCCGACGCCGTCGAGGTTCGTCGCGGTGAACCCGGCGATGTGGTCCTCGTTGTAGTCGTACCCGGTGTGGTTCCGGTTCGGCGTGGTCAGCGGGTTGACCTTGGCCAGGCTGTGGGGCGCCTGCGCGCCCGGCAGGTCGTTGCCGTCGTCGCCGGCGGTCGACACGAACGGGTCGACGAGCTTCGTGTAGTCCGTCCCGCCTGACGTCCCGCCGGACCCCGTGGACGTGGTGGCGACGGGCACGGCGGCGGCCGCGCCGCCACCCGCCAGCGCGCCGAGGCCGAGCGCCCCGGTGAGCAGCGCGGCGACCGTCGCGCGCAGTGGCCGGCGACGCCCGCTCGCGGTTCCCGGAAGGACCGCGCGGGGCAAGGGGGGATGGGATCTGATGGACACGTAACCTCTCCAGCGTCGCAATACGCACGCACGGTTCGGCCTCACCAGAAGACAACGTTGTCAGCCCGGAAACGCCGGGCGTGCAACCCAGAGCGAGACGGTAGTGGACGAACGGCATCGCAGCCGCCGCTTTCACGACCGTACGTCATCAGACACGGGGAAGACGTACGGAAGGCAAACAGAATTCGTACGGCACGTGCGCGCCAGGGGCCGCGAGGGCGACACAACGGCGCGGCGTGCGGCGGGGCGTGAGGACTTCGGCCGACGACGGGTCAGAGCGTAGCGGGGCGGGGCCGTCCTGTACACGTCATCCGAATCCAGGTCCTTCGCCACGGGCGAGATCCGCGCCCCCATCTCGCTGCCCGACTGCGTTGCTGCCGTTTCGACACTCATTCGACTGCGGCAGGTTGTGCGACGCGCTTGACTGGTGCCGTGGAACGTGTCGAAGGACCGGTCGCGTGGAACCGCAGCGTCATACCGCCGGCACGAAGTCTCGCGAGCAGCGCTGCGCTTGGGCCCGCTGACTGACGCTTGGCCGGAGGCCGTCAGGCGGCGACGGGTGCCAGGGTTCAGCTCGTCGACCTGAGGCGGGGTTCTTCGTCGTTCGGCTATGTTCACCACAGCTGCCGTACTTCTGCGGTGCAGGGCGTCGAACGGACGTTGAGGAGATCGGGGCATGTGGTTCGATGACTCCGCCGACGTGAACCGTGTCTGCATCGAACGGCTCGGCGAGACGGCCGGCCCGCAGTTCGCCGCCATGGCCCGCCGTGGCTTCCAGTTGGTCCGGCCGGCCGACGATCTCCAGGCCACCGGTCAATGCCGCCTCGGCGGCGCCGCCCTGCTCGAACCGGGCACCTCCTGGCCGGAACAAAGCGGGGTTCCGCTGTCCCTGCACGCCGTGCTGGACACCGATGCCCTTGCTGCGTGGCTGGGTGACGAACTGCCCCTACGGCCCGGGCTGCTCACCTTCTTCTACCTCGATCCGGACGTGCCGTACGAGGAGTACCGAAGACTGGATGCGTCCGGACCCGAGGCGTACCGCGTGATTCCCGCCGATCCGGCACGCGCGGTCGAGACGCAGGCACCTGTGCCGGCGAGAAGCTATTCAGCCGTACCCGTGCACGCGGCTGAGCTCACCATGCTGCCGGACTGCTGGGATGTCGAGGACGATGACGTCGGGTTCGACAGGCAACAGCACTGGGGGGCGGCATCGCTCATTCTCAGCGAGATGGGAGATCTCGACGGGAACACCGCCGGCAGCCACTGCGCCTTCGGTTGGCCGGACACTTCGTACACGGTCACGATGACCTCCCGCGAGGACGATGGCCCCGCGGTCCATCTGCTTCAACTGGTGGAGGACGCGGATCTCGGGTGGGGCTGGGGGGACGCGGGAACGCTGTACTTCACGATCCCGGTCGGTGCGTTCGTGACGGGGGACTTCCGCCAGGCCGTGGCGAAGGTCCACTGCTGTTGAGCCGGTGCCGCCTTGGCTCACGCTGCACCGAACCCACTGAACCCACCGAACCCACCGAGGCCGGCGGGTCACCACCGTGAGCCGCCTTGCGCACCCCTCCCTCTCGTTGACTTGTCGCAAGGATTGACGCACGATGTTGAGACAAGGCTTGAGACACAGAGGGCTCATGACGAAGGGGGGTGGCTGGATGGCCGAGCAGTCCGTGCGTCCGGCGGATGTCGAGCAGGCCGGCGTGTGGTTGGCCCGGCACGGCCTGGTCGACGTCCGGCCGACGCCGCTGTTGGCCACGCGTCTGGCGGTCCGGCGCGGTGCCCGGCTGGCCGCTCAGGTCCTGCTGGCGGTGTTCATCATCGCGGTCGCCCTTGTCTACACGACCGACCGGCGGGGCGGCTCGGTTGACGGCTCCGGGTCGTACCGGGAATCGTCGTTGCCGGTCCTGACGGCGGTGGTCGTGGGGTTGGTGCTGGCCCAGTCGCTGCTGGACTGGTGGGTGCGGCGGGTCGACCGGCGGGCCGGCGCGACGTTGCCGCGCCGGGCGGCCCACCCGGTCCGGCTCGGCTGGCGCACCGTGCTCGGCCGGCCGCGTGCGGCATTCGCGGTTGCCACGTTCGCGGGAGCGTTGGTGCCGGCGGTCGTCGCCCTGACCGTGCGGGACTCCACCGCGCGGTACGCGGGCCTCGTCCTCCTGATCGGACTGTGCGGGGTCGCGGTCGGTACGGCTGTCCAGCTGCGCCACATCCTGACGCACCCGGTCGTGGCCGACGACGAGGTCTCGCTGACCGCCGACGTCATCATGCGGGTCGAGGACGCCCGCGAGGTCGCCACGCCAACCGTGGTGTGGCTGCTGCCGATCGTGTCGGTGTTCGATACCGCGCTGGGCTGGTGGAGCACCGCCTGGCTCGTCTTCGTCGCACTGAGCACCGTCACGCTCGCCCTGATCACCAAGCGGACCGCGCAGAGCGGCACGGTGGCGCGGCACGTCACGAGCGCCCGGTGAGCCGATGATCGTCATCGACTCGGCCTCGCCCGTCCCGCCGTTCGAGCAGCTCCGCGCCCAGCTCGCCCGGCAGATCCAGTCCCGCACACTGGCCGTGGGCACCCAGCTGCCGACCATCCGCCGACTGGCCGCGGACCTCGGCCTGGCCGTCAACACCGTCGGCCGGGCCTACCGGGCGCTGGAGGAGGCGGGGCTGATCGAGACCCGCGGACGGGCGGGCTCGTTCGTCACCGCAGCCGGCGAGCAGGGACGCGAGCGGGCACGCCACGCCGCCGCCGAGTACGCCGCCGTCATCGCCGCCGTGGGCATCGACACCGACGAGGCCATCCGCATCATCCGAGCGGCGCTGGCCAACGGCGTGGCGGCATCGCCCTCTTCACGCGCCTCGGTTGAGTGAGGGGCCTGCCTGACGGGGTCCCGGCCCGCCGTCACGCTTTGCGGGCCAGGACCAGGCGCGCGTACGGGGCACCGTCCGGGCGGTGACCGAAGTCGGGTACCGCGGTCGTGCGTACGGTGAAGCCCGCCGCGGTCAGTTCGGCGCGCACCGCGCGGAGCGGGAAGGTGCGGTAGTACATGACGAAGGTCGGCCGCCAGACCGCGTTCCGTATCCGCATCGCCGCGTCGAAGCCGGCGGGTATCCAGTAACGCCGGGAGGCGATGCGCGGCGGTGCGAAAACGGGGAAGGCGAAGAGCCCGCCGGGCCGGAGGGCGCGGTGCACCCCGGCGAACAGGGCCGGCCGCTCGGCGGCCAGGAAGTGCCCGAAGGCGCCGAAGCTGACGGCCAGGTCGAACTCCGCGGCGAAGGGTGGCTTCCGTGCGTCCGCGCGTATCCACTCCGCGTCCGGGTGGGCACGGCGCGCCTGCGCGAGCATACCGGCGCTGAAGTCCACGCCCGCGACCCGGCCCCGGCACAGCGGTTGCAGGACGCGCAGGCCCGCTCCCGTGCCGCAGCACACGTCCAGCCCGTCACCGAAAGGGCCGAAGGGACTCAGGGCGGCGGCGGTCGCGTCGAGGATACGGTCCGAGGTGCGGAACGGCGTGTGGTCGAACCTCGGGGCGAGCAGGTCGTAGCCACGCTCGACGGACGACAGGGCCTGCACGGCCAGCTCACGCAGGGAGGGGCCTTCGGGTGAGAACACCGGTCCAGGGTAAGGCCGTTCAACCGTCGTGAAAGGCGGCATCACCGAAGCCGAGCGCTGCGGCCGTGGCTCGACCGGGCGTCAAGAAGCGGCGCGGCGCCGGGCCGGCGGTCCCCCCTCCCGGATCCGGGCTACGTCTGCTCGTCGGACTGCTGGCCGGCCTCACGTCCACCGGCGCTGACCAGCCCTGTCTCGTAGGCGACGATGACGGCTTGGACGCGGTCGCGGAGTCCGAGTTTGGCGAGGATGCGGGCGACGTGGGTCTTGACGGTCGCCTCGGCCAGGTGGAGGCGGCTGGCGAGTTCGGTGTTGCTGAGTCCGCGGGCCAGCAGGCCGAGGACCTCCAGTTCGCGGGGGGTGAGCGAGGCGAGGTCGCGGTGGAGGGCGGCGGTGTCGCTGCCGCGCTGGGTGAAGCGCTGCACGAGGCGGCGGGTGATGGCGGGCGCGAGGAGGGCGTCGCCGTTGCGGACCGTGCGGACGGCCGCGGTCAGATGCTCGGGGGTGACGTCCTTGAGGAGGAAGCCGCTGGCGCCGGCGGACAGTGCCGCGTAGACGTACCGGTCGAGGTCGAACGTGGTCAGGATGATGACGCGGGGTGCGGTGGGGGCGCCGGTGAGGATGCGGCGGGTGGCCTCCAGGCCGTCCATCTCGGGCATCCGGATGTCCATGAGGACGACGTCGGGCCGCGTGCGGCGGACCGCTTCGACGGCTTCGGCGCCGTTGGTCGCTTCCGCCACGACGTCGATGCCGTCGGCGCCGAGGATCATCCGGAACCCGGTACGGACCAGGGTCTGGTCGTCGGCGAGGAGCACACGCAGCGGCTGGGTCACGGCGTCTCCAAGGGGATCAGGGCCTCCACACGGTAGCCGCCGGTCATGCGCCGGCCGGTGGTCAGGGTTCCGTCGTGGACGGCGAGGCGCTCGCGCAGGCCGATCAGGCCCCGGCCGTTTCCGGTGGGCGCGCCCGCGCCCGGGTGTCCGCCGGTGTCGGTGACTTCCACCCGGAGCCGGTCCGGGCCGTATTCGACGGTCACGGCGGCGGTGGCGCCAAAGGCGTGCTTCACGGTGTTGGTCAGGGCTTCCTGGACCACGCGGTAGGCGGCGAGTTCGAGGCCGGGCGGGAGGGGGC